>DKEG01000009.1:0-33112 GCA_002452095.1 Bacteroidales bacterium UBA6828
ATTTGTTATTGGACAGTACATGTTGTTATTTTGATGCGGTTGCCCTGATAATTATCAGTTAACGTTTGGCTATCTCACTTTTTTGCAGTAATTTTGCAGTCTGTTTGGCATTACCGACAATACTGATATGAACGAATTTTTACAAAAAGAAGAAGCGGTACTCCGTATGCTCAAGACGGTTTTCGACCCGGAGATACCCGTGAATATATACGACCTCGGACTGATCTACAAGATTGACATCACCGATGACGGCATCTGCAACATTGATATGACCCTCACCGCCCCCAGTTGCCCGGCGGGCGATTTCCTCGTGGAGGATATCCGCCAGAAAGTAGGCAGCGTGGAGGGAATCAAGCAGGTGAATGTAAACATCGTCTTCGAGCCCGAATGGAACAAAGATATGATGAGCGAGGAAGCCAAATTGGAACTCGGAATGATGTGAGTCACAATGTGTAATGCGTAATGAAGCAGGTATGATTTATTTTTTGAGCGATGCACATCTCGGTTCGCGGGTATTGCCCGATGCGGCGGACAATCAGCGCAAAGTGGTCGGGTTGCTGCGCCGTATGGAGCAGGATGCCGAGGCGGTGTATATGCTGGGCGATATGTTCGACTTCTGGTACGAATACCTGTGGCAAGACCCCTCCAAAGCGGAATATACCCCGTTCTTGGACCAACTGCAATCGATGACCCGCAAGGGTATCAAAATACATTACTTTGTCGGCAATCATGATCTATGGACATTCGGCTGGCTCGCCCGCCGCACGGGGGTGATTGTACACAGAAATCCCGAGACCGTTACCTGCTATGGCAAGACTGTCTTCCTCGGGCATGGCGACGGGGTGATGCCGTCCGATTGGCAGACCCTCTATCCGCCGTTTGTCCTGAAGAAAATCAGGCGGTTTATGTTCCTGCGCCGAGTGTTTCATTCACGTCCGTTGCAATGTCTGTTCCTTCTTGTTCCGCCTGCGTGGGGCAATGCGTTTGGTTACAACTGGGCGGCAAAAAGCCGCCGCAAAGAGTTGGCAGCACCATGCCCCTATAAGGGCGAGAACCGGGAAGAACTGGTGCTGTTTGCCAAAGAGCAGGAGCGGATAGGCAACCATCACGACTATTATATCTTCGGGCATAGGCATATCGAACTCGACCTGCAGATTACCCGCAACAGCCGCGTGCTGATCCTCGGCGACTGTTTCCGGCAATGGACGTATGCAGCCCTTACCCCGCAAGGGACGCTTTCAATGCACAATGCATAATGCATAATTATATGTTCCCCGAAAACAGATTAACGTCTAATTATACGATAATTAACGTCCTAAAATACCCGATAATGCTTTTTAATGGTTAATTAACGGGCTTTAATGGAGAATAAAAACAGCAATTATATGGAGAAACAACTACATACCCGCGAGGAGCAGTTGGCGGCATTCGACCGCCTGCTGACCGTGATGGATACCCTGCGCGAGAAATGTCCGTGGGACAGAAAGCAGACTTTCGAGAGCCTGCGCCAGAACACAATAGAAGAGGTCTATGAACTCACATCGGCTATTGTCAAAGGCGACAAAACAGAGATTAGCAAAGAACTCGGCGATGTGCTCCTGCATATCGTTTTCTATGCCAAGTTGGGCAGCGAGACGGGCGATTTTGATATTGCCGATGTGTGCAACCGCTTGTGCGACAAACTCATTTTCCGCCACCCGCACGTCTATGGTGAGGCAGCGGCGAATAATGCCGAGGAGGTGAGCCACCTCTGGGAGCAGGTGAAACTGAAAGAGAAAGGCGGCAACAAGACCGTCCTTGCCGGTATTCCCGATGCGCTGCCGTCGCTGGTGAAGGCGTATCGTATTCAGGACAAAGCCGCCAATGCGGGCTTCGACTGGGAGCAGCCCGAAGACGTGTGGCAGAAAGTGAAAGAAGAGATAGCGGAGTTTGAGACGGAGGTGAAGAATATGGACAACCAAAAGGCGACGGCCGAGTTCGGCGATGTGCTGTTCGCATTAGTGAATGCCGCGCGGCTCTACAAGATCCGCCCCGACAATGCGCTGGAGATGACCAACCTCAAGTTTATCCGCCGTTTCAACTACATAGAGCAGAAAGCGACCGAGCAGGGAAAAAACTTGCAAGATATGTCTCTTGCTGAGATGGACGCCCTTTGGAACGAAGCAAAAACGACCATCGGTTAACCGGTGGTCGTTCTATGCATTATTCAACAGGTTGTGTCAGAGAAATGCTATATGGTGAGTATTTTGAATCCGATTCAACGGTCAGTTTGATATCTGCAGAACCTGCTTTGAGCGGAATGTAGCGGACAGGGAATTGTGCCCCGATACAAGTGGGGTTGAAATAGAGTTTGCCATGTTCTGGGTCGGACGTATCAAGCAATCCGGATTGCAGTTTTTCTGTAGAATCAATCCTAACGGACAATATGGTAGAATCGTATCCTATAAGGAAAGCGGTAAGACTATTCGGAGAGGCGTTTAGTGCGACCATAAAACGCACAGTATCGCCTTGATGTATCGAATCAATCTTGTAAATCCCGTTTTCATTTAATATGGCTTTCAGAGTATCGGTGGAGTTGGATTCTACGTGTGAACAAACCGGATAAGAGATCCCCATTCGCGGTGTTACCTGCGCCTGCTGCTCCAACGAACACGATGCCATCATCACTCCGATGGCTATGGCTGTAAAAAATACAATACGTTTCATATTATACATAAGGATATAGAATTAACGATTAATTAACGGCAATTAACGGAGTTGTCAGAAGCCTTTGTGCTAATTTATGGATACTTCATTAACGTTCTTACCACCTACAAAAAACGAGCCAATTGGCTCGTCTGTGCGGCATAAAGGACTCGAACCTTCACTCTGTTAGGAACCAGATCCTAAGTCTGGCGCGTCTACCAATTCCGCCAATGCCGCATACACTTCTACAAAAAGCGGTTGCAAAGGTACGACAAATAATCGGATTACGCAAACAATGAACCAAACTTTTTATCATACTCTGCCCAATGGTATTCGGGTTGTTCATCGCCAAACGCCATCGGCTGTGGCGTATGTCGGCGTTATGGTAGGCACGGGTACGCGCGACGAGCAACCTGCTGAGAATGGTATGGCGCACTATATCGAGCATTGTGTATTCAAAGGCACTGCCCACCATACCGCCCGCCGGATTATCAACAGTATAGAGGGTATCGGCGGCGAAATCAATGCCTACACCACCAAGGAAGAAACCACCTTTTATGCCGCCACACTCACCGAACATATCACTCGCACGCTCCATCTCATTGCCGAGATGGTGCTTTGCCCCATGTTCCCGCAACACGAGACCGACAAAGAACGCACCGTCATCTACGATGAGATTGAGGGCTATAATGATTCTCCGAGCGAACTGATATACGACGACTTTGAAAATCTTGTTTTTCAAGGGCATTCGCTAGCAATGCCCATTCTCGGAACAAAGAAAACGCTCCGTCATATCAGCAGTTCGCCTGCCAATCCGTTGGCGTGGATGGCGCAGCATTATCGCCCCGACAGGATGGTCGTCTTTTGTCAAGGCAATCTCTCGCCCGAGCGGTTTTCCCGTCTGGCGGAGCGCGAGTTCGGCGGTGTGCAGCCATCGTTGGAAACCGTCCGGCGTACCGCTCCTGCGCTTATCCCGGTGGCGGAAACGTCTTTTCGCAAACATACCCACCAGACCCACGTGATGCTGGGCAACCGCGCCTATCCATTGGGGCACGAATACCAACTGCCGCTCTATCTCCTTAATAATATATTGGGCGGCGGCAGTCTCAATTCGCACCTGAATATCAGTCTCCGTGAGGCACGCGGACTGGTTTATACCATCGAATCCGCCTATACACCCCTGTCTGATACAGGCTATTGGTGCATTTATTTTGCTTGCGAACCCGAGTATTTGGGGCGTTGTCTCGACCTTGCCAAGCAGGAATTGGCGCACTTGTGCGACAAGCCGCTTACCGACACCGCTCTGCGCAATGCCCTCACGCAACTGCGCGGGCAAATGGCTATATCGGCTGAAAACCAGGAAAATAACGCACTCGCGATGGCAAAATCCGTACTCTATTACGGCTATGCCCCTACGTGGGAGGAAACTTTTGCCCGTATCTCGCAAACCACTCCTGCTATTCTCCAATCCGTTGCCCGCGAAACCCTCTCCCCCGACTCGCTGTTCCTTCTTACCTATCTGTAGAATGGCGTTTTGCACACTTATTAGTCCTATTAGTCCAATTAGTCTAATGGGGCCAATTCGTCTCATTGGCATTTACGGCAACGAGACGGCAACGAGAGCCATGCTTGAGCGGTTGTTAAGTCTCGTTTTTTATGCTGTAAAACATATTTTACTGACTGATTGTGGTTAATGGTAGTGCATAAACATCAAAATTTTGCATAAAAATTACAAAAAATACACATTTTGCTGCTTTTTAACATAAAAAAGCAGCAAAATGTTTGCACGTATCAAAAATAAGCAGTACCTTTGCGCACTTAATTGGAGTTCTGTGCAAGAAAAACTGTTGTTTGCCGAACTTTTTAGGTACAGAAAATGATTATTTATACGATATGAAACAAGTTTATTGTTTGTTGATGAGCCTGTTCTTGGTGGCGACTACAGCCATAGCGCAAACCAAGGTAACAGGTATCGTGTTAGAGGATACAGGCGAAGGTGCTATCGGCGCAAACATCGTTGCCCAGGGGACAACGGTGGGTACTGTAACCGATTTTGACGGTAATTTTGAACTGACAGTACCTGCAGGAGTGAAGAATCTTGTAATCTCGTATATGGGTTACAAGACGGTTACCGTGCCTGTTAAACCCACTATGAAAATTCAATTAGAGAGCGATGCACAGCAGATTCAGGAGGTGGTCGTTCAGGGTATGGTCAAGCAGGATAAGCGTCTGTTTACAGGTGCTACCACCAAGTTGGACGCTGAGCAGACTGTGCTTTCGGGTATGACGGATGTGAGCCGAAGCCTCGAGGGACGTGCTGCCGGTGTGAGCGTTCAGAATGTGAGTGGTACTTTCGGTACGGCTCCGAAAATCCGTGTGCGTGGTGCAA
Source organism: Bacteroidales bacterium UBA6828 (assembly GCA_002452095.1). GTDB lineage: Bacteria > Bacteroidota > Bacteroidia > Bacteroidales > Paludibacteraceae > Colicola. Next base: position 5,075 of record DKEG01000009.1, read on the forward strand.
CGTCTATCTATGGTGCCAGCAAACCGCTATGGGTGGTTGATGGTGTGGTATTGGAAGATGCAGTCGAGATGGATGCTTCCGATCTGTCGAGTGGTGATGCCAAGACGCTGATTGCCAGTGCTATTTCGGGTATTAACTCGGAGGATATTGAGAGTTTTCAAATCTTGAAAGACGGTTCGGCAACCTCGATCTATGGTGCGCGTGCTATGGCGGGTGTGATTGTTGTTACCACCAAAAAAGGTCAGGCGGGTAAGTCGAAACTGAGTTATACGGGAGAGATTACCTACCGTATGATTCCGTCATACGACGACTATAATATCGCCAACTCGCAGGAGCAGATGGGCATCTATCAGGAGTTGGAGCGCAAGGGTTGGCTGGAGTATTCGTCGTTGATTTCGGCGAAGAACTCTGGTATCTACGGCTTGATGTACAATATGATTGACAAGGGTACGCTGGCGAATACCGAGACGGCTAAGAATGCGTTTCTGCGTGAGGCAGAGTTCCGCAATACGGACTGGTTTGCCGAATTGTTCAACCAGACCGTAATGCACAACCACTCGGTTTCTTTCTCGACAGGTACGGAGCGTGCACGCGTATATGCTTCGTTGTCGGCATTGCAGGATCCGGGGTGGTACAAGTCCAGCGAGATGAGTCGTTTTACGGGCAATATGAATGCCAGTTACGACCTGCTCCCCTCTTTCAGCAAGCAGAAACTGACAGCCAGCATTGCTACGATGGGTAGTTATCGTAAGCAGAAAGCACCGGGAACCGTATCTGCTTCAACCGACCCTATCACGGGTGCCGTAAGTCGTGAGTTTGATATCAACCCGTTCTCGTATGCGATGAATACCTCACGTGTATTGAGTCCGGATGCTATTTATCGTCGTAACTATTGCGACTTCAATATCAATGATGAGTTGGAGAAAAACTATATCGATATCAAGGTTACCGACTTGAAATTCCAGGGCGAACTGAACTACAAACCGATTCGTGGTTTGGAATTTAATGCATTGGCTGCTATCCGCTACCAGGCGAGCCGTCAGGAGCATAATATTATGGATGATAGCAACCAGGCGCGTGCTTATCGTGCTGGTATCGATCCGGAGGATAACACCATTCGTGAGAATAACTCATATCTCTATACCGACCCCGATGATCCTACGGCATTGCCCGAGACAATTCTTCCGAAGGGCGGTATTTATAATCTGACGGAGTATTCGTTGCTCTCGACGGATTTCCGTGCAACGGTTGCTTATAATGCTGATCTTGGTCGCAACGGAGACCATATCCTGAGCCTTTTCGGAGGTGGAGAGTTGAACTCTACCGACCGCCAATATACATGGTTCCGTGGCTGGGGCTATCAGTACAACAACGGAGGTACGCCGTATAACGACTATCGTTTGTTCAAACAGGCACAAGAGGAGAATACCAACTATTTCTCCAATACGTTCTCGTACTATCGTAACCTGGCATTCTTCGGAATGGCAACTTATTCCTACAAGGGACGTTATACCGTAAATGGAACCATTCGTTACGAGGGTACCAATAAACTCGGTAAGAGCCGTGCGGCACGCTGGTTGCCTACATGGAACGTCAGTGCTGCATGGAATGCGCACGAGGAGAGTTGGTGGGTTCCCACTTTTGACAAATGGTGGACGCACGCTAGCCTGAAAGCCAGTTATTCGCTTACTGCAGACCGTGGTCCTACGAGTGTAACCAACTCGCTTGCGGTATTTGAAAGTTATACTCCGTTCCGTCCGAGTACCAACGCTTCGGAAACGGGTATCCAGTTGTCTGACTTGGAGAACTCCGAATTGACATACGAGAAAAAGCATGAGTTGAATATCGGTGTGGCTTTCGGTTTTGTAGATAACCGCATCAATCTTGAGTTTGACTGGTACAAACGTAACAACTATGACTTGATAGGTTACGTACAGACGATGGGTGTCGGCGGTCAGGTTACCAAACTGGCAAACGATGCAACAATGAGTTCGCAGGGTTGCGAATTTACGTTCTCGACCGTGAATGTTAAAACCCGTGATTTCCGTTGGACTACCGACTGGATTTTCTCTTGGGCGGAGAATAAGATTACCAAGTTGGATTCTCGTTCGCAGATTTATCAGTTGGTTTCGGGTACGGCTCTCGGACGCTTGGAGGGCTATCCTGTAGGCGCGTTGTTCAGTATTCCGTTTGCAGGTCTGACCGAAGAAGGTCTGCCGACATTCTATATTGACAAGGAGCATACGCAGGTGGTTGGTCCCGGTCAGTACGACCAAATCAACTTCCAGGACTATCAGAATGTGGACTACCTGACCTATGAGGGTTCTATCGACCCGACTATTACCGGTTCATTTGGTAATACATTCTCTTGGAAAGGATTGAAACTTAACGTGTTCTTTACGTATAGTTTCGGAAACGTACTGCGTCTTGACCCGCTTTGCTATGTATATCGTAGTGAGTACAGCGACCTGACCGCCAGCATGAAGGAGATGAAGAACCGTTGGGAAGTGCCGGGTGATGAGGCGATAACCACCATCCCCGCTATCGCTACTACGCGTCAGTTCGACCAGATCAGCAACTTGCAGGATGCCTACTCGGCATACAACTACTCTACAGAGCGTGTTGCCAAAGGTGATTTCATCCGTCTCAAGGAGTTGTCGCTTGCGTACGATCTGCCTGCCAAAGTGTTTGAAGGACAGAAGGCCGTTTCAAGTTTCGGTGTCAAACTGAGTGCTACCAACCTCTGGTTGGCGTATGCCGATAAGAAACTCAATGGTCGCGACCCTGAGTACTACAATGCAGGTGGTGTAAGTTCGCCTGTTCCTCGTCAGTTTACTCTTACTGTTAAACTCGGTTTCTAATGGTGGTTATTGTGAGAGCAATCTAAAATAGAAAGGATACAAAGATGAAAAAGAATATAGTATATATAATCGCATCGTTGGCTGTGATCTTGTCGGGATGTAACTTTCTTGACCATGAGCCCGATATGCGTGCTACGATTGATACACAAGAGAAGGTGCGTCTGCTGCTGGTAAGTGCATACCCGTATGGAAATGCCGGACCTATCTGTGAGTTCAGTTCGGATAATATCATCGACAACAATGCGCCTAATGCTACGGGGCACACCAATTCGCTCAACCCGTTGGATCAGATGTACAACGAGATTTTCGGTTGGCAACCTGTTGTAAGCAGCGGCTATCAGGATAGTCCGAAATACATCTGGGATGCCTACTATAGTGCAGTGGCAACTGCCAACCAGGCACTGAAAGCCATTGCTGAACTGGAAACGCAGGGTATCAATATGGACGCCGAGAAGGGTGAGGCGTTGCTTTGCCGTGCGTATGCTCATTTTGTACTGGCAAATGTGTTCTGCCAAGCGTGGAAAAATGATGAATTGAGCAAGAATGATTTAGGTATTACCTATATGACGGCTCCGGAGACCACCGTTGCTCCTCACTATGAGCGAGGTACACTCTACGAGACCTATCAGCACATAGAGGAAGATTTGGAAGCCGGTCTCAAGTTGGTTTCAGATGAATACTACAGCGTACCCAAATATCACTTCAATGTGAAGGCTGCGCACGCTTTTGCAGCACGTTTCTATCTCTACAAACGTGAGTATGACAAGGTGCTGGAGCATGCAGATTATGTATTGGGTACTACCGATGAGACAGTCTTGAGTTCCCTCTACGAAGCAGCGGCGGCGTATGCGTTGAGTGATCCTGATAAAGAGTTGTTGCAGTATTGGTCAAATGTCAAATCGGCATCCAATCTGCTTCTCTATACGACTTTGTCGCAGGCATTTTATACTGCCATTACATCGTATGGTCGCTACCAACTTAATGGCGATGCGTTTAATGACACTTTCTATAGCGGTGGTCCTTGTTGGAGTTCGCTTTGGCGTGGTTTCCCAATGTGGATGTTCAGTCAGGAGTATGGTAACTTCAGCGCAAAGTTCCGTGCAATATTCGAATATACCGACAAGGTAAACGGATATGGTTTCTTGCATGGTGTTACGCGTGCGTTTACTACCAACGAGACTCTGCTCTGCCGTGCAGAAGCAAAAGTGTTTCTCAACGACCAGCAGGGGGCGGTCAATGACTTGCGTCTTTGGGCACAAGGTTATCAGGTAAACGGTTGTATGGACACATTGGAGAATGGCAATGTGAACCTCACTTTGGCAAAGATACAGAATTTCTATACTCCGTCCAAGTCTGCAGGTTTGGTACCTGTGCTGCACAATACGGATATGAGTCCTGACTTTGTGGTTACAGACGCACAGAAACCGCTTATTTGGTGCGTACTCCATTTCCGCCGTATCGAGACAATTCATGATGGCTTGCGTTGGCAGGATTTGAAACGTTATGGCATCGAGATTACCCACAAACAGGGTACTACGCCGCTTAAGACTTTGGTTTGGAATGATGACCGCCGTGCTATCCAGTTGCCGCAAGAGGTTATCCAAAGCGGTATGGCTGCTAACCCGCGCGAGATACTCGGGGATGATACCAACTCTGGTGGTGTGATGGTTCCATTGCAGCCGGGTGCGGATAGTTCGGAACCGCAGAAAACGCCTAATTATCTGCTTACAGCCGGCACACCATCGATGTTTACACCGACTACAAACAAGAATAATAACTGATTAAAGGAACAAAACGTATGAAAAAGATATATCAATTTATCCTTCTCGGAGTATTAGCATTAGTTGCAGGACTTGCTGCTTGTAGTAAGGACGAATTTACGGATACCATTTTTGTGGATAACCCGGTGGACACAACTTCCTATACTTATCAGTTCGATCAATGGCTTAATAAGTATTTTACAGAACCGTATAATGTGGAGTTTATCTACAAACTGGATGATAATGGTACGGATATTAGTTACAATATCGTACCGGTGAGCATAGGCAAAGCCGATACGCTGGCACACTTGGCACTTTATCTTTGGTATGATGTCTATGACTCGATTGCCGGTAAAGATTTCCTGCCCCTCTATGGTCCGAAGAAACTGAAACTTATCGGTTCTTCTATGATCAATGCTGCACAGGGAACGGAAAAATTAGGTTACGCCGAGGGTGGTATTCAGATTACTTTGCTAAAAATCAACCTGATGGAGACCGACAATATGGATCAACTCAACGAGTATATTTTTAAGACGATGCACCATGAGTTTGGGCATATTCTTCATCAGCAAAAAGCCTATCCTAAGGAGTTTGGTCTGATCAACCCGTCGGATTACAACCCATCTCGTTGGCAAGACCGTACCGACAAGGAGGCACGTCAGTTAGGCTTTGTTTCCGCTTATGGGAGTAGCCAGACGCGTGAAGATTTTGTAGAGACGATAGCCAACTATATTGTCAAGAGCGATGCTCAATGGCAAGAGGTACTGGATGAGGCTGGACCTAAGGGTGCGGCTATCATCAACCAAAAATTGGAGATTTGCAAAACGTGGCTTGAGGAGAAATGGGGTATTGACCTTGTGGCTATGCACAACGAGGTACAACGCCGCCAGCAGAATCTCGATTGGGATATGATTATGAGTCTCGGTTTCCTGGATAAGTAAGTTCGGATTGTAGGACAAACAAAATAAGATACAGTTTTATGAAAACGAAATATATTGCAATAGCCGTATTGGCTCTGACCACGCTCGTTGCCTGCAACCGTGATGAGGACAGCCTGTTCGAAAAATCCGCTGCACAACGTGCGCAGGAGGCCATTACCAATGCACAGACTATTTTACCGGCACCGGAGAACGGTTGGGAAATGGTTTATTTCCCCAATAAGGAAGATATGTCCTCTTCGCACGGATATATTCTGATTGTCAAGTTTTCTGCTGATGGCAGTGTGAGTGTTACGGCAAAGAACAATCTTACTACCAACAATGAGATTGTAACAGATGCGGAAAGCACTTGGAAACTGATCAGTGATTATGGACCACTGCTTTCGTTTGATACGTATAATAAAGTGTTGCATGCTTGGTCTGACCCTCAAAGCGATGGTGATGGCTATTTGGGAGACTATGAGTTCCTTATACTGAAAGCAACTCCCGAATTGGTGGTATTGAAAGGCAAAAAACATAGTGCATATAGTGTATTGCGCCCAATGAAAACGGCTGATGTTGCTGCGCACTATGCGGCTTGCGAGAAAATGCAGTCGGATTTGTTTGGTAACGGAAACATTGTAACTCTCCAACAAGGTAATAAAGCCTACACGCTGTATAATGGTGCAAGCGGCATATTCCGAATGGAGGACTTGGGCGAAGCATTGGACTTGGAAACTGCAGAGTATTTCCCGATGTGTGCTACAGCAGATGGTATTGTTGTTAGTTACGGATTCGGCGATAATACCAACGAACGTATTTATACCTACACCAATAACCAGTTGGTAGGCGAAAGCGGCAGCATTATTGGTGCGGGAAATATGAATCAATCATTTGCAGCCTATATCAGTGATAGCAAAGGTTGGTCGGCAGATATGAATTTGACGACCGGTGATGTGCTTGCCAAAGTAAACGCCTTTGTTGCCGACTTGCAAACGATTTCTAAAGACAAGACCAAAGCAGCGGTTAATAGTTTGATGATTGGCTATTCTTCGTCTGCCAATATGTACCAAGGTGCATATTATGTGCGTGTTCGTTTCCAATACAAGGATGGCAGCAAGACCAAAACAGAGAATGCCGATTTTGAGGTAACTTTGACCACCTCGGATAGCAATGTGGAAATAACCTATGTACAGCCAATGACAGATAATGCTAAAGCATGGGCGAATGCGGCACCAAGTATTGCTGAACTGGCAAAGATGCTTTGCGGTACGTTTACTGCTACTCCTGCTGCAGGGCATGAGTTTAATGCGGCTATGGGCTTGAACCTCAACGGTAATAACTCGCAGTTCTATTTGAAGAGTGCTACCATGCGATAATAGGTGCTGCTTATAGTAAAAAATGTTATTATGTAAAAACCAAAGGATGAGAATCCTTGCTTATTTATAAACAATAAATAGAAAAGAGTATGAAAAAGATTTCACTTTTCGTATGTGCTATTAGTTTGGCAACATTTGCCACAGCACAAGTAGCAGTTCAGAATGTAAACGAATTGCGCACACCTACTCAACGAAAAATAAATTTCGTAGATGTAGAACAGAATCAGCCTATGGCTTTTGAGCCTTTTAATGCTGAAAGTGTAGCGAAGCAGAAAGCCGCAGCAGTAGAGTACTATGCTTCGGACTATTACTATACTGATGGTATGATGCATGCAGGTGTAGCTTCTAATTTCTATGGTTGGGCACCAATGATTCTGTTGCCCTATCAGGATGAGGTGGTATGGAATAATGCTTTAGGTGCTACCGATTGGATGGTTAACAAACAAACTTATGCTACAGGTACAGATTCTTATACGGCAAATTATGGGGTGAATGGGGTGTATTATCTGCCTCAAACAAAAGCACACACTCTTACATTTGAGATTGATACAGTAGCCCACAGAGATACGACAGTTAATATCTCCGGTTATATATATGCAGAAGGTGAGGAGGATCAATTCTTGACGGTTGCATATCATGGTGATGAAAATATTGTGATGACTCTGTGTGGTATGTACACTGATACGATCAATGGTGGTGATGGCAATGACTTTTATCGTATTGGTGCAGGCGATGCTGGTTCTTATTCATATGGAACAGGTTTGACGGTTTCTGCAGGAAAGACTGCTGATACTCTTGGTGTAATTGTCCGCAACCTTGGTGTTATGAAAATAGAGCAGATTAACATTCCTGTGTATAATGCAAGTAAAAGTACTGCTGCTATTATTCCTACCAACGGAAGTGTTAAACTTACTATCTATGCTGCGGATCTGCTGCAAGGTGCTATTTATACTAATGATATCCTTGCAGAGACTACCATTACTGCAAATGATATGGTAGTAGTTAATAGTCAGGGTGTCGCAACTTTGGTTGCTAAGTTCTATGAAACCAATATCTTAGGGGTTGAGAATCAAGTTCCTGTTGTGATTGATGGCGATTTCTATGTAGAACTGACCAATTTCAACGAGACTAAGTGCGATTTTGGTATCTATAGTGACTATTATACTCCGGGTGGTACAACTTTATTCCGTGTTGGTGGCGAATATACCACTCTTTGGCAAGGTGGTGGTAGCAACCTGGCTATTGGTTTTGATGCTTATTATCCTACTCTGTTCAATGATACAACTGCTAATACATTGAACGTGTCTTTGGCAGGCGGTGTCGCTACGTATGAAAATGGTCAGGACTATGTGATGATGTGGACCAACGTACACCCTGCTACAGGTTGGGAGATTGATGCACCGGATTGGATGGAGTATGCCATGGATACCACATATCTTACTAAGTATGGTATGGTTGCTGTACAAATTACTGCAGAGGCTTATACGGATGGTGCAGGTCGTGAGGGTGAGTTTGTTATTACTGCCGATGATGCCGTTGAGTACACCATTGTTGTAAAACAAGGTACGGTTACGGCTATTGACCAGACCAAATATCTGTTTGACAACAAGCGTTACAACCTGCTGGGTATTGAGGTGGATGAGAACTACAAGGGTGTGGTAATCCGCAACGGTGAAAAATTCATCCAATAAGACCGGTACTGAATAGGGAGTGAGCCGTTGCATTTGCGGTGCGGCTGACTCACACAATAAAAGAAAGACTATCCTCTATCCTGAGGGTGGTCTTTCTTTTATTTTGATATATAAGAAAAAAGTCGTACCTTTGCGGATTAATCACTATATATAATATGAATCGATGAAGAATTTTGTAGAAGAACTACGATGGAGGGGCATGCTTCAGGACATTATGCCCGGGACAGAGGAACAACTCAATAAAGAGGTTACTGCGGCTTATGTGGGTATTGACCCGACGGCAGACAGTCTGCATATCGGGCACCTGTGCGGTATTATGATGCTGCGCCACTTGCAACGCTGCGGACACAAACCTATCGCCCTTATCGGCGGTGCAACGGGTATGATCGGCGACCCGAGCGGCAAGTCGGCAGAGCGCAACCTGCTTGATGAGCCGACTCTGCGCCACAACCAGGAGTGCATCCAACGCCAGTTGGAAAAATTCCTTGATTTCCATTCTACGGCACCCAATGCGGCAGAACTGGTAAACAACTACGACTGGATGAAGGATTACACGTTCCTTGATTTTGCACGCAACGTGGGCAAACTCATTACGGTGAACTATATGATGGCGAAGGACTCGGTGAAGAAACGCTTCAACGGCGAGTTCTCGCAGGGTATGTCGTTCACAGAGTTTACCTACCAACTATTGCAGGGTTACGATTACGTATATCTCAACAAGCACAAAGGCTGCAAACTGCAGATGGGCGGCAGCGACCAATGGGGCAATATCACCACCGGTACCGAACTCATCAAGAAGATGGGCGGCGGCGAGGCGTATGCCCTCACTTGTCCGCTGATTACCAAAGCCGACGGCGGTAAGTTCGGCAAGACCGAGAGCGGTAATATCTGGCTTGACCGCCGCTACACATCGCCGTATAAGTTTTATCAATTTTGGATGAATGTAGGCGACGAAGATGCGAAACGCTATATCAAAATCTTTACTTCGCTTGAAAAAGCGGAGATTGACGCCCTTATTGCCGAGCACGAGCAGGCACCGCACCTGCGCACGTTGCAGAAACGTCTGGCAAAAGAGGTTACGATAATGGTGCATAGCGAGGAGGACTATAATGCCGCTGTAGAGGCAAGCAATATCCTCTTTGGCAACGCCACGGCAGAGGCTCTGCACAAGTTGGACGAAGAGACTTTCCTGCAGGTGTTTGACGGCGTAACGCAGTTTGAGGTGAGCCGCGACGAACTGGCTGCAGGTATTGCACCGCTGGATCTGTTGGCAGAGAAAACCGCTATATTCCCCAGTAAGGGCGAGGCACGCAAGATGATACAGGCAAACGGTTTCTCGATGAACAAAGAGAAACTGACCGACCCGCAAACGCCTATCACCACTGCGGCATTGCTCAACGACAAGTATATCGTGTTCCAAAAAGGCAAGAAAAACTACTATATGGTAGTGGCAAAATAGTGTTTATGGAACATTAATTATCGTGTAATTAGACGTTAATTATGTTTTAGGAACATATAATTAACCATTAAATTCTGAGTATAAGGAGGCTGTCTGACAAGTGCAGGCAGTCTCCTTTTCTGTATATCCTATCTCTGTATCTTTATGCTATATGGTGTATGTGATTCGTATGTGATTCGTATGTGATTGGTATGTGATTAAGCGGTTTTTGATTGGTTTATAGTGAGTTATGTGTATGTTTTTTTTGCTTGACGGATATAACTGTCTCACAAGCAGTGGATTACACAAACAAGAGACTGTCCGACTTAGTTGTCAGACAGTCTCTTGTTGTTGTGTAGGTGAGTACGTTTATTCTTCGTCCAAGAGGTCGGGGCGGCGTTCGCGGGTATGGCGGAGGGCTTCCTCGTAGAGCCAGTCCTCTATCTTCGCCTGGTTGCCCGAGAGGAGGATATCGGGGACGCGCCAGCCTTTGTATTCCGCGGGGCGGGTATAAACGCCCGGTTCGAGCAGACCGTCCTGGAAAGAGTCGTTGAGCGCACTCTCCACGTCGCCGAGCGCCCCCGGGAGAAGACGCACAATGGCATCGGTCATGATAGCGGCAGGCATTTCGCCGCCCGTCAGTACGAAATCACCGATGGTATATTCTTTGGTAATCAAGTGGTCGCGTACACGCTGATCGACCCCCTTGTAGTGCCCGCAGAGAATGATGATATTCTCTTTGAGCGAGAGTTTGTTCGCCTCCTGCTGCGTAAAACGTTCCCCGTCAGGGGCGGTGAAGATAATCTCGTCGTAGTGGCGTTCGGAGGTCAGCCGGGTGATGATCCGGTCGATGGGTTCAATCTGCAGCACCATACCCGCTCCGAAACCGAAAGCGTAGTCGTCGATCTTGCGGTGTTTGTCGAGCGTATAGTCGCGCAGGTTGTGTACGTAGATTTCCGCCAGACCTTTGTCTTTGGCACGCTGCACAATGGAGTGGTTGAGCGGGGACTCCAACAACTCGGGGCAAGCGGATATGATGTCGATACGCATAGGATAATTAGGAATTAGGAATTAGGAATTATGAATTAAATGCAAAGTTGGTGCCTTCTGAATAATCTAACCACCTTATTCTTAATTCATCATTCATAATTCATCATTATTTATGGTACGGGGTCGTAGCCGGAGCCGCCCCACGGGTTGCAACGCAGGATACGCTTGATGCCGAGCCATGTGCCTTTGAAGATACCGTATTTCATAACCGCCTCGACCATATACTGACTGCACGTGGGCGTATAGCGGCATGACGGCGGCGTCAGCGGCGAGATGCAATAGCGGTAGAAATAGACCGGCAGCAGGAATATCTTACGAAAGAAACGCTTCATCTAATTATGAATTATGAATGAAGAATTATGAATGAACATCAGGATTGTCCTGCGGGGCTGTCTGTTCTGCCGTGCTGAGTTTTTTGAGGGCTTTGCGCATGGCTTTTTCGATGACGGCATAGTCCTGCTGTTGGCGATCCATATAGTTGACGGCTATTTGGTAGTGCCGATCGCCCAAGAGATGTTTCTGCAAGCGGTAGGCTTCCCGCATCCGGCGGCGCAGGCGGTTACGGTCCACGGCGTGTTTGAACAGCGACTTGGGTGCCCAGATGAGAACCTCGGTGGTGTCGTCCACAGAGGGCAGGTACGTGATGCGCAAGGGCCAAACGACAAAGCGTTTGCCCTCGGCATACAACTGCTTGATGCGCAACTGCCCGCAGAGTTTCTCGTTCTTGGGAAAGTCTCTATTCATTTTATGGGAACGTTTTACGGGAACGTTAATTATCGTGTAATTAATCGTTAATTTTTGGGGAGAACATTAATTATCCATCAATGGATTTCGATATATTTTTTAGCCGTTATGTTTCTCCAAGTAGTCCTCGATGGCGACGGTAAGGGATTGGAATTCGGGCGATGGCACACGTATGTCGGCGTGCATACCGAGTTCCTCGAGTGCCTGTGCGGTATTGGCACCGAAAGCCGCAATGACGGTATTGCCTTGCTTAAAATCGGGGAAATTCTCCCGAATGGACTTTGCTCCGGCGGGTGTGAATAGGGCAATCATATCGTAGTCGAATGGGTCTTCGCCCCACTTGGTAGAGACGGTACGATACATAATGGCGGGCTTGACCTCGATACGGTTTTGCGCAAACATATCGAGTTGGTTCTGATTGTGAATATCGGATAGCACCATCAGGTATTTCTCATTCGGGCGGCGGTGCATCGCAGGCAGCAAGTCCTCAAAGCGGTTGTTCTCGCTGAAAAAGACTTTGCGCTTGCGATACTGGATGAACTTTTGCAGATAGTTGCCCACCGCCTCGGAGATGCAATAGTAGTGCATCGTGTCCGGGACGGTGAGACGCATCTCTTCGCAGAGACGGAAATAATGCTCAATACCAAGGCGCGAATTGAGGATGACGGCGGTATAATCCAGCGGATTGATGTGCTGCTGACGGAACTCACGCGCACTAAGTCCCTCCACATGAATGAGTTGGCGGAAATCGAACTGCACGCCGAACTGCTCCTCCATTTCTGTATAGGGGTTTCGCTCCGTGGCAGGGCGGGGTTGTGAAATAAGAATCTTTCGTATCATATTGTTTTTATCTTTTAATCAACTATATAGTCCGCTCCCATAATCAGCACCATCAGAGGCAGGACTTCGAGGGTAAGAATATACAATACTATATACAGGAGGGAACGTATATTGGTGCAGAAAATACGTATCCACTTGATAAGTATCAGCACAATGGCGACCACCGCCAAGGCAAGCAACGCCCACTTGGTAACCATCGTATTACCTATGTTGAGTAGAAATAACAGCACCACATAGAAACCGCAACAGATGACTGTCCGGAGGTTGTTGTAGTGGGTGGAGATGAGGGCAAAACGCTTGCTGATACGGAAGGTATAGTTCACCAGTGCCGATGCCGCCAACTTTGCCACATCTATCGCCAGCACCAACGCAGCGACCAGCAGGTAGGTGGTAAAGCGGAAATCTCCCGCCCGATAGGCATACAAATACAGTGCCATAGCAAACGTACCGATGCGAAAGATATTCATAATCAGTTCCTCCAGCAGGTTCTGCTGCACATCGCCATAGGAGCGTTCCACTTTGGCAAAAATAGTTGAGAACGCCTGCAAGACCACGCCGGGCTGCACCATCTCCGCTACCACTGCGCACAGCAGCAGCAACAGCATCACCCACGCCACCCATGGCGCGGAGACAGGAGACAATATGTGCAAGGCGTAATGCATAATGCGTAATTATTGCTCAGTAGGCTCTATGTCGGTGGGTTTGAGGACGAAGAGCTTGTCGCCACGATGGAGCGTTTTGTCGGTTTTGAGGGAGAAATAGGTGCCTTTGCGTATTTCGTCTTTCGGCTCTCCTTTGGCATTGCGCATATCGTGTGCAATGACCTCGTAAGCCCCTGTGGTCTCGCCCGTTACGAGCAGTTCGTCGCCCTCACGGACAGCATCGACTGCCTCGATAAAGAACTCCGCCACACCGATATTCTTGAAGAAATTGGTGCATTTGCCGGCAAACACTTTCTTGCGGGTTGCCCGGCTTCCATACGAGTGCGTCCATTCTCCGAGACGCTTCCCCTGGTAGTATCCGTCCCAGAAACCGCGGTTGAACACACGGGCAAGACGTGTGTTCCAGTCCTCTATACGGGGCAGGATAAGGGCGTCGTCGGCATACTCGCCCCGCTGCCAAGCCTCGACCGCTTCGCGGTAGCATGAGACGACGGTCTGCACATATTCCGCTCCTCTGGCACGCCCTTCTATTTTCAGCACCCGTACCCCCGCATCCAGCATCTTGTTGAGGAAATGAATGGTTTTCAGGTCTTTGGGCGACATAATATATTGGTTGTCCACCTCGAGTTCGAGGTTGGATTCCTTGTCTTTGACGATGTATCCGCGGCGGCAGACCTGCATACACGCCCCGCGGTTGGCACTATAGCCGAGGTTGTTGAGGCTCAGATAGCATTTGCCGGAAACCGCCATACAAAGGGCTCCATGACAGAACATCTCGATGCGCAGCAGTTCGCCTTTGGGTCCGCAGATGTGCTGACTAATGATGTCGCGATGGATAGACGCCACCTGCTCCATATTCAGTTCGCGTGCGAGTACGACCACGTCGGCAAACTGCGCGTAGAAACGGAGCGCCTCGGTGTTGGCAATGTTCAGTTGGGTAGAGAGATGAATCTCAACACCCTGAGAACGTGCATATTGCATAACGGCAATATCACTGGCGATGATAGCGTCCAATCCGGCAGCCTTGGCGTTGTCCACAATGGTGTGCATGAGGGGCAGATCCTCGGGGTACATCACGGTATTGAGGGTGAGGTAGGTTTTCACGCCCGCTTTGCGGCAGATTGCCACGATCTTGTGCAGGTCTTCGGTGGTGAAATTTGCCGAAGAACGCGCACGCATATTGAGATACTCGATACCGAAATAGACGCTTGTCGCCCCCGCTTCGATAGCGGCAGCCAGCGACTCCCAGCACCCGACGGGTGCCATAATCTCGATATGTTCGTTGTTTATATTCTGCACTGTATTTTATAGTTTATTTACCTTTGTAAGGATTGCTCAACCTTAGCCTATCCTATGCACATCCTATGCTCATCCTCCTTACTTTTTAATTATGAATTAAGAATGGCTGAATTATGAATTATTAACAAAATAAAGGTTCTAAATGTTAATTATGCATTATGCATTGATTAGGTATTCCGCTATCTGGACGGCATTGAGGGCGGCCCCTTTGCGTATCTGGTCGCTTACGCACCAGAAACTCAGTCCGTTGTCGTCGGCAATGTCTTTGCGGATACGCCCGACAAAAACCTCGTCCCGCCCGCTAAGGAACAGCGGCATAGGGTATTCTTTTTGGGCGGGGTTGTCCATCAGTATGCAGCCCGGTGCTGCCGCAAAAGCCGCTTTGGCTTGCTCTACGGAAAGGGGCTGCTCGGTCTCGACCCACACGCTTTCGGAGTGGGCGCGGAGGGATGGTACGCGGACGCACGTGGCGGACACACGGATGTCGGAGTGCATAATCTTGCGTGTCTCGTTGTACATCTTCATCTCCTCTTTGGTATAGCCGTTGTCGGTGAAGACGTCCACTTGCGGAATGATATTGTAGGCGAGTTGGTATGGGAAACGCTCCACGGTGGGCGTTTCGCCGTTGATAATCTGCCGATACTGGTTCTCCAGTTCGCGCATAGCCTGCGCACCTGCGCCACTGGCAGCCTGGTAGGTAGAGACACGCACGCGACGTATATGGCTCAGGTTTTCAATGGCTTGCAGCGCAACCACCATTTGGATGGTGGTGCAGTTGGGGTTGGCGATGATGTTGCGCGGGCGCACCAGTGCATCGGCGACATTCACCTCGGGTACCACCAAAGGTACGTCCTCGTCCATACGGAATGCCGAGGAGTTGTCGATGAGTATTGCCCCGTAACGGGTGATGTCGGCGGCATACTCGCGCGAGACGGAGGCACCTGCGGAAGCAAAGGCAATATCCACCCCGCGGAAAGCGTCGCCATGTTCCAACAGTTGCACTTTGCAGGGTTTCCCCGAGAAAACATATTCGGTTCCTGCACTACGTGAGGAACCGAATAATCGAAGTTCGGTAACAGGAAAGTGGCGCTCAGCAAGCACTTTGAGCAACTCTTGTCCAACGGCACCCGAGGCACCAACAATCGCAACGACCATTTGTTCTTTGAATTAAGAATAAAGGACAAAGAACAAAGGACACATTGCCCTTATTCTTTGTCCTGAGATTATTCAATTATTGCAGTGCAATAGTTGTGTCAGCGTCTGTAACGGTGAAGGTAATTTTTCCCTCACGAGCGAGCCAACCGAGGGCCATGTTCAGATCAGCCTCTTTCAGTTTTGTTGCTTTTTTCAGCGCTTTGGTTGTGAGCGCACCGCCTTGCAGTGCATTCCAGATAAGTCCGGCATTCTCACCAATTTTGCTTGTAATCATACGACAAATACCTTAAATTAGTTAGTTTATAACGGAGAGGCGTTTCCTCTCCCTATGCTCCTTTGCCGCTTTGCGGCAAGAAATCTAAATAAATCTTTGCAAAGCAGCCATAAATTACCATAAATCTTATCCGCCTACGGCGGCAAAGTCAGATGCTTATATCGAACTGACGTTAAATAGGTTCTACGCTTTCCCGAACAACAAGGTGGCATTGTGTCCGCCGAAGCCGAAAGTATTGCTCAGCGCATAGCGTATCGGGCGTTTCTGCGCTTTGTTGAACGTGAGGTTCAGCCGATAGTCAATCTTCGGGTCTTCGTCCTCGGGATCGTGGTTGATGGTAGGCGGAATGATGCCGTCGCGCAATGCCAGTATCGTTGCCATAGCCTCTACCGCCCCCGTTGCGCCGAGCAAGTGCCCCGTCATCGACTTGGTCGAGTCAAGGCTCATCTCGTAGGCGTGGTCGCCGAACACCTCCTGTATGGCGTGCAGTTCGGCTATGTCGCCGAGCGGGGTCGAAGTGCCGTGTGTGTTGATATAATCAATATCTTCGGGACGCAGCCCCGCATCTTCTATTGCCATCTTCATTACGCGCTGTGCGCCGTTGCCTTCGGGGTCGGGAGCGGTGAGGTGGTAGGCGTCCGAAGTCATTCCCTCGCCAAGTATCTCAGCGTAGATCTTCGCTCCGCGTGCCACGGCGTGTTCGTACTCCTCCAGCACCAAACAGGCAGCCCCCTCGCCGAGGACAAACCCGTCGCGCGATGCGGAGAACGGACGGCATGCCGTCTCGGGCGACTCGTTGCGCAACGACAGCGCATGCATTGCATTGAATCCGCCTATGCCCGACGGGGTAACACTCGCTTCCGCACCGCCGGTCAGCAGCACATCCGCATGCCCTATGCGTATCTGGTCAAACGCCTGTGCGATAGCGTGCGACGATGATGCGCAAGCCGACGACACCGCAAAACTCGGACCTTTCAGACCGAACATAAGCGATATATGTCCTGCACCGATACTCAGTATCACCTTGGGAATATAGAAGGGATTGAAATGCGGCGTACCATCGCCTTTGGCGTATTCGAAGAATTCGGTCTCAAATGTTCTCAGTCCGCCCATACCGCTGCCCCAAATCACGCCCATCCGTTCGCGGTTCTCTTTCTCGAGATCCAACCCCGAATCGTCTATTGCCTCTTTGGCAGCGCACACTGAGAATTGTGCGTAGCGGTCCATCCGGTGTGCCTCTTTGCGGTCGAGCAACGCACTCGGGTCAAAATTTTTCACTTCAGCAGCGAATTGTGTCTTAAACAGGGTGGCATCAAATAGAGTAATGACACCTACCCCGTTTTTGCCTTCTTTGAGTGCTTCCCATGTGTCTGCCACATTGTTTCCTACAGGCGTCAGTGCACCCAATCCGGTTACGACAACTCGTTTTAATTCTTTCATATTTTGTTTGTGGGGAAATTCTTGCCCTCACGGCAGAAATCCCTAATAGATTATGGCATCACGCCATCATGATTTGTTTATAACAGCATACGAGCCTACAGTATTCCCGTACGCTCGTAAACCGCTTTAATTTGTGTGTGCTCTATTAAGCAAGAGCCTCTTTTACATAAGCGATAGCGTCGCCTACGGTCGAAATCTTCTGGGTATCCTCGTCGGGGATAGTGATGTTGAATTCTTTTTCGAACTCCATAATCAGTTCCACGGTATCCAACGAGTCAGCATTCAGGTCAGCCTGGAAATTTGCGTCGTTGGTTACCTGGCTCTCTTCAACACCTAATTTATCAACGATGATAGCCTTTACTTTCGATTCAATTTCTTGTTCAGTCATAATCTTTATTTTTATAAGTGAATAATTCGTTTTTGTAATGTGCCATAGTGTATATTGCTGCACGACAGCACAAAAACGGTGCAAAATTACTGCTTTTTTCCGAAATACGCAAATTCCAATGCCCTTTTGATGTTTTTCTGTTATAAAATGGCGGTATTGATTGTCTTTTTGCCAACTCGGTTATGCATATTCCAAACATCATTCCTACGCTTTGGCCGTTACTTTTACGGCAACGACACGGCAACGTGAAGTGTAAGGCGGGTGTGCATAGCACACTAAGCGCCGTAGCGAGACGAAGCCCTGTGGGGCTGAGCAGAACTCCTTAAAGCACACGGTAACGAGAAATGCTTTTTTGCAACCTTTGCGCAATCCGACTATTTTGCGTATCTTTGCAGTCCGATTTTTATGGTATAGTATTAGGAATAGAGCAAGTATGAATTTTTTGGATCAACTGAATGAGTCGCAACGGGCGGCAGTAGAGTATATTGACGGTCCGGAACTGGTGATTGCCGGTGCGGGATCGGGCAAGACGCGGGTCTTGACCTATAAGATTGCCTTTCTACTGCAATCGGGTGTGCGGGCAAGCCATATCCTGGCACTGACCTTTACCAACAAAGCCGCCCGCGAGATGAAAGAGCGTATCGCACGCCTGGTACCTGCTGCCGATGCACGATACCTGTGGATGGGTACGTTCCACTCGGTGTGTGCACGTCTCTTGCGCACCGAGGCGGAGCGGCTGGGTTTTACGCGCGATTTCTCCATCTATGATACCGCCGACTCCAAATCGCTGCTCAAACAGATACTCAAAGAGCAACAGTTGGACGAGAAAATATATAAGGTGGGCAATGTGCTCGGACGTATATCCGGAGCAAAAAATATGCTCATTTCCTCCGAAGAATACGCACGCAACCGCGATTTCTACAAAGCCGATTCCGAGGCGCGTATGTATAAGATGGCGGAGGTCTATAAAGCCTATCAAGTGCGGCTGAAAGCCGCCAATGCTATGGATTTTGATGACTTGCTGGTGAATATGAATACTTTGATGGAGCAGAATTCTGAAGTGCGGGACAAGTATCAGCAGGCGTTCCGGTATGTGCTGGTGGACGAGTATCAGGATACCAACTATGTGCAGTATCTGTTGGTAAAACACCTTGCGGAGCCGCAAAACCGCATTTGCGTGGTGGGCGACGATGCACAGTCAATCTATTCGTTCCGCGGGGCGGATATACGCAATATACTGGGTTTCCAACGGGATTATGCCAATGCGCATCTCTATAAATTGGAGCGCAACTACCGCTCCACGCAGACTATTGTCAATGCTGCCAACTCGCTCATTCACCACAACGAGCACCAGATACCCAAGGAGGTCTATTCCGAGAAAGAGGAGGGACAACGGATCGATATCAACGCCTATATGTCCGACCGCGATGAGGGTGAAGCCGTAGCCAAAGCCATCGGCAAAGACCATACGCTCTTCCATCGCGACTACAACGATATGGCTATCCTCTACCGCACCAATGCGCAGTCGCGGGCGTTTGAGAACGAACTGCGCAAACGCAATATCCCCTATCGTATCTATGGAGGCACATCCTTCTATCAGCGCAAGGAGATCAAAGATGCCATCGCCTATTTCCGTCTGGCTGTCAATCCGCTGGACAACGAGGCGCTGATGCGTGTCATCAATTTCCCTGCCCGCGGTATAGGCGACACCACGCTTCGCAAGGTGTCCGATACGGCGGTAATGCACGGCATCAGTATGATGGACGTGGTGTCGCACCCTATGGAGTGCTCGCTGCCCGTACAAACAGCCACAGCAAGGAAACTCATTCTTTTTTCCGACCTGATAGCACGCCTTCGCGAGGCGGCGGAGACCAAGGATGCCTACGAGTTCGCCGAGATGGCACTCGGGCAGTCAGGGGTGCGCACCGCCGCTATGCTCGACCGCACGCCCGAGGGTATCGACCGTGCGGAGAACCTGCAGGAGTTGCTCAACGGCATTCACGAGTTTGTCGATAAACGTACCGAGGAGGGCGTTTCGTTTACACCCATCACCGATTTCCTCGCCGAAGTGTCGCTCCTGACCGACCAGGACGAGAACCTCACCGACCCAACCGCACGCGTAACGCTTATGACTATCCACGCCGCCAAGGGATTGGAGTTCCCGATAGTGTATATCGTCGGTATGGAGGAGAACCTGTTTCCCTCGCAATACTGCGTCAAACCGAGTGAGATAGAGGAGGAGCGCCGTCTGCTCTATGTGGCGATGACGCGTGCTATGGAGCAATGCCACCTGTCGTATGCGCGGCAGCGTTTCCGCAACGGACAGGTTACCTTTACTTCCCCGTCGCGTTTCCTCAACGACATCGATCGGCACTACCTTGAGGTGGTCGCCCCACAAGCGGCGCAACCGCAATACGAACGCCCGCGATGGGAGCGCAATACATGGTCAGATGACAACTATACCAAGCCCGCATTCTCCAAACCGCTCAAACCCGTACAAAGCGCGATGAAATCAAGCGATATAGATACTGCGGCTTTCCCCGCCGGATGCCGTGTTTTCCATCGGGTCTTCGGGGAGGGGACAGTGCAGCGGGTCTATAATGAGAACGACAATGACAAGATAGACATACTCTTCGACACCAAGGGACAGAAGACCCTGCTGCTCACGTATGCGAAGTTGGAAAAGAGGTAGGTTGGGAACATATAATTAACTATATTGTTATCTGTTGTTTAATAGTTGTTGTCTGTTGTTGACCGACGAAGTCTTATATCTAACTCACGTTAATTGATCGTTAATTAACGTCAGTTCGGTATAAGCAAATTGTCTTACTTTACCGCCGTAGGCGAATAAGATTTAAGGCAATGTATGGATGCAAAAGCAAAGATTTATTTAGATTTCTTGCCGCTTTGCGGCAAAGGAGTTTTTATATCTAACTCACGTTAATTATAAGAATGAAACGGACGGGTCTCATAGTGTGTTTTCTGTGTGTGGCGTTTGCTTGGGCAAGTGCCGCCCCCGCACGCTTGGACTCGTTGATGCTACGGGTGGAGAATGGCGATACGGTTTATCTCGCATATCTCCACGACGTGTATATCTACCCCCCACTCAAATTCAAGAACAAACGGCAGGAACGCTTCTACTGGCGCACCGTGCGTGATGTCAAGAAAACGCTGCCTTATGCCAAGATGATCAGCAAGGATATGGAGTTTGCCGACGAGGAACTGGCTAAGATACAGGACCCCAAGGAGCGCAAACGCTGGTGGAAAAAATACGAGAAATACCTGTTTCTGAAGTATGAAAAGGATTTTCGCGGAATGTATGCCTCGCAGGGGCAGATGCTGATGAAACTGATGGACCGCGAGAGCGACCGTACCAGTTACGAACTCATACGCCAATACCGCGGCAAGGCGAGTGCCAACTGGTGGCAGTTCGTGGCCAAACTGTTCAAAAACGACTTGAAAGAAGGGTACGATGCGCAGGACAAAGACAAGATTGTTGAGCGTGTCATCAATCTGGTTGAGGCGGGACAGTTGTGAGATAGGCGTCCTGCTCTTGTATCAGCACCTTAAATTTGCGTATCTGTATCCAGAGCATTATCGCCGCAGTGATGGCTGACAGGGTGTCGCTAACCGGCATACTCCACCATACACCGGGCAGCGGATCGTTGGTAAACAGCAGCGGCATCAGCAGCGTCAGCGGAATCAGATACAGTACCTGGCGTGTCAGGCTCAGGAAAATCGCCTTGCCCGCCATACCGATACTGGTAAACAGGTTGCCCGCCACCATCTGGAAACCGACAACCAGCATCGAGCAGCAGATAATCCGCATAGGCGTTACCGACTGCGCAATCAGTGCGTGGTCGTGGGTAAAAACCCGCACTACCAACTCGGGGCAGAACTCCCCCAATACAAAGACAATACCGGTGGTAACCGTAGCGCAGACGGCCGTCAGTTTGAATGTACGGAGCATACGGTGATACTGTTTCGCACCGTAGTTGAATCCCACAATAGGCTGCATCCCTTGGTTCAATCCCATCACAATCATCGCAAACACAAACACCACGCGGTTGATAACCCCATACGTAGCAATCGCCATATCCCCGCCGTAACGCTTGAGTTGGTTGTTGATGATAATCACCACAAAGCAACTCGCCAAATTCGTTAGGAACGGCGATAGCCCCACCGACAACGCTTGCAGCGTAATCTGCTTGTCCAGTTTCCATATATGGCGGTGGAAATGTATCAGTTCTTTCGGGTTGCAGAATATCGTAAACTGCCAAACCACGGCTATTGCCTGCGAGATGACCGTCGCCAAAGCCGCCCCGCGCACTCCCATATCTAATAGGAAAATAAAGATAGGATCGAGTATGATGTTCACCGTAACGGCGATAATCGTCGAGGTCATCGCTATCTTCGGGTGCCCCATTGAGCGTAATATATTGTTCAATCCGTAGTACACGTGGGTGAGGATATTGCCCCATAGGATAATCTCCATATACTGCCGTGCGTACTCCAGCGTGTCATCGCTTGCTCCGAAAGCACGCAGAATGGGCTCTAGCCACAACAGACCGACCACCATAATGAGTGCGCCCAGTATCAGGTTGAGTACCAGCACATTGCCCAATACTTTATTTGCTGACTCGTAGTCTTTTTCGCCTAATTTGATAGCCAGTACCGTGCTGGCTCCTACACCCACCAAACTGCCGAAAGCGGCGCATATATCCATAAACGGTTTCGCCACCGTCAGCGCGGACAATGCCAGCGAGCCGCAGCCGTGTCCGATATAGATTGTGTCCACTATATTGTATAGCGAACTTGCCGTCATCGCTATGATGGCGGGCAATGCGAACCGCATCAGCAGTTTGCCGATCGGTTCCGTGCCAAGAGCCGTAGTATTGTTAACAGCCATTAAATCTTCCGTGCAATCTCATCGAATATCTTTGCAGCAGGATGCCCCTCTTGCATAGCGATCGGCTCACCGTCATCGCCCGCTTCGCGGATACTCTGCACTAATGGAATCTGTCCGAGCAAGGGAACCCCGAGTTCCTCCGCTAGGTTCTTTCCCCCGTCCCGTCCGAAGATGTAATACCGGTTGTTCGGCAGTTCGGCAGGCGTAAACCACGCCATATTCTCTATGATGCCCAATACCGGCACATTGATCTTCTCGTTCCGGAACATATCCACGCCTTTGCGGGCATCCACCAATGCCACGGGTTGCGGTGTCGTTACCACTATCGCCCCTGTCAGGTGGAGCAGCGAAACCAAGGTCAGGTGTATGTCCGATGTCCCGGGCGGCAGGTCTATGAGAAAATAGTCCAACTCGCCCCAGTGTACATCTTCTATCAGTTGCTTGAGTGCGTTGCTTGCCATACCGCCGCGCCATACCACCGCCGAGGCGGGGTCAACGAAGAAACCGATTGACAGCATCTTCACCCCGTACTGCTCTATCGGCTCGATGAGCGTGCGTCCGCCCTCTTCCACCGAAACGGGACGGCAGTCCTCGGTATGGAACATCTTCGGCATACTCGGCCCGTGAATGTCCGCGTCAAGCAGCCCCACACGCTTACCCTGCCGCGCCAGCGCAATAGCCAGGTTGGCGGTAACCGTTGATTTGCCCACACCGCCTTTGCCGCTGTGTATGGCAATAATCTTCTTTGCTTTCAAAGGTGATTTTTCCTCCTGCAGCGGCAGGTTCTGCTTGCGGAATTTGGTATGGATATGTACGGCGGCATTGGCGTCCGCGTATGTCTGTATCGCCACCTCCGCAGCCTTCACCACCGATTTCATAAACGGGTCGTTGTCCTTCTCGAAGATAAGCGAGAAACTCACCTCCAGCCCGCTGAGGCGGATATCGTCTTCGAGCATTCCGCTCTCTATCAGGTCTTTTCCCGTCCCCGGATAGCGCACATGGCGCAAAGCGTCTATTATCTGTTGTGGGTACATATCGCAGTGCGGCACATACTATGCCGCAAGATAGATCAATTCAATATACGTATAATTGCCTTACTTTTCCGCCGTAGGCGAATAAGATTTAGGGCAATTTATGGATGTAAAATAATAAAAGATTTACTTGGATTTCTTGCCGCTTTGCGGCAAAGGAACAAACGTTCACGGTTCTATCCAACTCCTTAGAATCTGTAGCGTACTGAAGCCACCAATGCCCAGTCGAAGAACGACAGGTGATAGTTGTCATTGAACGCCACGCCGTAACCGGGACGGAAATCCAGCGACAAGTCCACCGGCGCATCAAACACTATCTCTGCACCCGCAATGGCGTTCAATCCGAACTTGCCCAATATGGGCGAATTATTTACATAATTCCCTACGCGCATAGAGTACAATTCGCTGCACAGACCTAAACTCAAACCGCCGCCGGCATACCAGTCCACACGCCCTTCGTCGAACTCGCCGATGGTGTTCTGATATACCACATTCGGGTTGATTTCAAACGTGTACATACTCGTCTGCCAGGTATAATTGCCATCGCCCCAAATGGTAGACATCAGGCGCACACCCAAATCGCCTTGCAAAGCCAGATGCTCCACGCCGAGAACAAACCCTTTGTACGAAACGCCGTACATACTGCCCACCATTCCGCCGATACTGTTCTTGTAGTCCTGTGCCGGCAATGCGAAAACACACAGACACAGCACTACAGTGAGAATATACTTTTTCATATAATTACAAATTACAAATTACAAATTACAAATTACCCTACGGCTGCCCCGTTCTTTACCGGTGCGGACACTGTCGTTACCACCAATTTGCCGTCGGCATCCACTGCCGACAGTATCATTCCTTCCGACTCGATACCCATCATCTTGCGCGGCGGGAAGTTGGCAATAAACAGCACCTGTTTGCCCACCAGCACTGACGGGTCGGGGTAACTCTGCGCTATACCCGACAGTATCGTGCGCCCGCCCATACCATCGTCTATTCGGAACTGCAGCAACCGGTCGGATTTCTTTACGTTCCCGCACGCCAACACCGTACCTACACGTATATCCGCTTTGCCGAAGTCGTCTATGGTCGTGGCGGCTTTTATCTCCGTCGGACGCCAGTTCTTCAATGCCTCGGCCTGTGCTGCGGCTTCGTTCTCCGCTTTGATACGCGCCAAGCGGTCAAGTTGCGCTTGAATGGCATCGTCCTCTATCTTCTCAAACAGCAGCGACACCTCGCCCAATGTGTGTCCGGCGGGCAACAGGTCAATCGCCCCTAATTGTACCCACTCGGCGTGCTCTATATTCAGCATCTTGCGCAATTTCTCCGACGAGAACGGCAGGAAAGGCTCGAACGCAATACTCAGGTTAGCGGCAATCTGCAACGCCACATTCAGCACCGTCGCTGTACGCGCCATATCCGTCTTGGCGAGTTTCCACGGCTCCATATCCGCCAGATACTTGTTGCCGATACGTGCGAGGTTCATCGCCTCTTTCTGCGCATCGCGGAAGCGGAAATTATTGAGCAATTCTTCCAACTGTCCTTTGATATTACAGAAATCCGCTATCGTCTGACGGTCGTACTCAGTCAGTTCACCGGCTGCCGGCACCTTGCCGCCGAAGTACTTGCCGGTCAGCACCAACGCGCGGTTTACAAAGTTGCCGTATATCGCTACCAACTCGTTGTTGTTGCGGGCTTGGAAATCCGCCCACGTAAAGTCGTTGTCTTTCGTCTCCGGCGCATTGGCGGTCAGCACATAGCGCAGCACGTCCTGCTTGCCGGGGAAATCCGCCAGATACTCGTTGAGCCATACCGCCCAGTTGCGCGAGGTGGAGATCTTGTCGCCCTCTAGGTTCAAAAACTCGTTGGCAGGCACGTTGTCGGGCAATATATACGACCCGTCCGCTTTCAGCATGGCGGGGAACACGATGCAGTGGAATACGATGTTGTCCTTGCCGATGAAGTGTATCAGCCTGGTGCTGTCGTCTTTCCACCATGTCTCCCATTTGCCGTATTTCTCAGGCTGGGCATCGCATAGTTCCTTCGTGTTCGAGATATAGCCGATCGGCGCGTCAAACCATACGTACAGCACCTTGCCTTCCGCGCCCTCCACGGGCACGGGGATACCCCAGTCCAGATCGCGCGTTACGGCACGCGGCTTCAGTCCGCCGTCCAGCCACGACTTGCACTGCCCGTACACATTCGGACGCCACTCTTTGTGGTCTTCCAGTATCCATTTCTCGAGCCATTGCTGGTACTGGTCAAGCGGCAGATACCAGTGTGTCGTCTCTTTCTTCGTCAGCGGGTTGCCGTTCACGGCGTTGTACGGGTTGATCAGTTCGTCCGGCGATAGCGTCGCACCGCATTTCTCGCACTGGTCGCCGTAAGCCCCTTGCGCATGGCAGCGAGGGCACTCGCCGCGGATGTTTCGGTCGGTCAGAAACTCCTGCGTCTCGGGGTCGTAGAACTGCTCCGTCGTCTTTTGGATAAACTTCCCGTTGTCATATAGTTTGCGGAAATAGTCCGACGCAAACCGCTGGTGTATCTTGCTCGTCGTGCGCGAATAGATGTCAAACGAGATACCGAACTGCTCAAATGAGGTCTTGATCAGGTTGTGGTACCGGTCCACTACCTCTTGCGTGGTAATCCCCTCCTTGCGGGCGCGGATTGTTACGGGTACGCCGTGTTCGTCGCTACCGCCTACAAAAAGTACTCGCTCCCCGCGCAGACGCAGGTAGCGCACATAAATATCCGCAGGCACATATACGCCGGCCAAGTGGCCGATATGCACCGGTCCGTTGGCATACGGCAGGGCTGCGGTAACTAAAGTTCGTTCAAAAGCCATATCAGTTTAATTGCAGTGGGTTATGGTTTATACTCAATATGTTAAAACGTATGCTTCTATACATTTTAGCCCGCAAAATTACTGCTTTTTTCTGATATGTGCAAATCGCTGTCCGTCTCCTTTTCTATTCCTCCTCTTAGTCCGTTTACCCTCCGTTTGCCTTCGTGCTATCAGGAGTAGGTGATTAGTAGGTGATTCCCGATAGGATATAGGATGCCCTTCTTAGCTCATAGTGGCGCAAAGCACCGCTTTGTGCGAAGCACGCGCCACTATCAGCCGCCTTTGCTCCCTTTTGCTTATTTCGCAAAAAAGCACTACCTTTGCACCGCAATATAATAATATCTTTGGCAAAACAGACCTACATACGGCTTCTCCGCATTGCGCTGGCTCTCTGCGCATATGCCTACCTGCTCTATCGGCTGATTGTTTTCGATGGCTATGCCGCCTTGTGGACGCAGTTTGCGGAGGCACGGATGGGGCGGTATCTGTGTCTTGTCCTGTGTGCCGCGTTGATGCCGCTCAATATGTGGCTCGAAGCCCGCAAATGGCAGTATCTGATGCGCTCGGTCGAACCGATGACTATGCGCCGGGCACAGGCGCAGGTCTATTATGGTATGGTCGGTGCTTTCGTTACCCCCTATCGCACGGGCGACTACCCCGCACGCGTGTTGCTGCTGCGAGACAAGTCCCGATGGGTGAGCGCAATAGGTATGGCACTCGTGGGCAGTGTGGCGCTTACCATTGTCATCGTCCTGCTGGGGATGCCTGCCGTCTTTCCTTTCTTTGCAGGCGACACACCGCAATCGTTGTGGATAATCCTCCTGTATGCTGTGGTATGCATTCTCCTGTTCTTCCTCACGCCATACCTTCTCCGCTTGCTTGCCCGTATCCCGTGGCGTAATGAACACATAGCGCAAACGGCTGACTTGCTCGCTCGCTTGCGCTACTCGGAGTTTATGCGACTCCTGTGGCTCTCTCTGCTGCGGTACCTCTGTTTCAGCCTCCAGATGTGGCTCGCGCTTCTTTTCTGTGGGGTGTCTCTCTCTGCCTCGCAGTGGTTCATCGCCCTGCCTATCTACTATTTGCTTGTAACCGTTTCACCCAATATACCCGCTGCCGACTTCGGTATCCGTGGCTCGTGGGCGATATACGTCTTCGGGCATTTTGCTCCGGCTTCCGCCCCCGCCTGTGCTATGGCGGTGCTTCTTATATGGGTCATCAATACCGCCCTCCCTGTCCTGGTCGGAACACTGTTGACCATAGACACGGCAAAAAACAAAGAGACTGTCTAACAAATGCAGGCAGTCTCTTTTATTATGCTCTTGGGTGTGGGGACGACGCGTCTCGCGTCGTCA
>DKEG01000009.1:33141-92612 GCA_002452095.1 Bacteroidales bacterium UBA6828
TTTTACTTATTAGACATCCTCGTCATGTAAATCAATCGTTATTTTAGTGCGCCTCCAGCCAGTTTTTCCCTACGCCGCAGTCCGCAATCAGCGGCACCGACAGCGATACCACTCCCTGCATCTCCTCCAACACAAGTGTGCGGGCACGTTCCACCTCGGCAACAGGTACGTTGAAGTTCAGTTCGTCGTGCACCTGCATAATCATCTGCGTCTTCATACCTTCCTCGTGCAAACGGTGGTGGATACTCACCATCGCTATCTTGATGATATCGGCGGCCGTTCCTTGGATAGGCGCATTCACGGCATTGCGCTCCGCAAACGAACGCACGGTGGCGTTGTGCGAGAGTATGTCGGGCAGGTAGCGTTTGCGCCCGAAGAGTGTCTCGGCATAGCCCCGTTGCCGCGCCAGTTCCTTCTGCTGCTCAATATATTGCACCACCCCGGGGAAAGCGGCAAAGTAATCATCTATCAGTTGTTTGGCCTCGCTCCGCGGACAATCCAACTGTTGCGACAGACCGAATGCCGAGATACCGTATATAATGCCGAAGTTAGCCGTCTTTGCCCGCCGCCGCTGATCCTTCGTAACCTGCTCAATAGGAATGTTGAAAATCTTTGCCGCTGTGGCAGCGTGAATATCCTGCCCCTCGCGGAACGCCTCCACCAGATGGGTGTCGCCCGAGAAATGTGCCAGCAGACGCAGTTCTATCTGTGAGTAGTCCGCACTGAGAAATAGGCAGCCATCATCTGGAATAACCGCCTCCCTGATGAGTTTTCCGCGCTCGGAACGGATAGGCAGGTTCTGCAGGTTCGGGTTCGACGACGAGAGACGCCCCGTTGCTGTAACCGTCTGATTGTATGTCGTATGTATCTTTCCGTCCCGCGGATCTATATAACTCGGCAGCGTGGATATATAGGTCGAAATCAGTTTCTTCAGTTCGCGGTAATCAAGTATCTTGCCAACGATGGGATGCTTGTCTTTCAGACCAATCAGCACCTCTTCCGAGGTGGTGTATTGCCCCGTCTTCGATTTCTTGGCTTTGCTGTCCAACTGTAGGGTGTCAAACAGCAGTTCCCCCACTTGCCGCGGCGAATTGATGTTGAACTCCTTGCCCGCAAGCGCATAGATCTGTTTCTCTATCTCGATCAGTTCGGCGGTGAGTTGTTTCTCCGCTTCGTGCAGTTTGTTTACATCGATACGCACACCCGCCTGCTCCATCTCACGCAGTACGGGTACAAGCGGCAGTTCTACATCATTGTAGAGTTTCCATAGTGCCTTGTCGGCTTTTAGGGCCGCCCAGTCAACCGGCACATCGGGATTGTACGACACCTCCGGATTGAGCAGATAGGCGGCTATGCGGGATGCCTCAGAAACCTTCGACTCCCCCGCCCCCCTCAAAGAGGGGGTACTTGCAGTATCGGGTATAGTTTCTTCAACAGGCTCTGCAAACAAATCCAGTGTCTGCTCTATGTTTTTTTGCTTTTTGCCCGTACTATTGAGCCCCTCCTTTGGAGGGGTTGGGGAGGTCGGTTGTTTCTTCAGCAGCGAATTGAACTCCAGCCGCTGATAAATCGGAGTCAGTTTCTCCCAATCGGGCTGCTGCGCAAGCAATGCCTCTGTGTCCAACTCTATCGGCACATCTGTGCGGATAGTGGCGAGGAAACGTGAGAAACGTATCTGCTCCCCCTGCGTCTCCACCTTTGTTTTGAGCGCACCCTTCAACTGGTCGGTATGTGCCAGCAGGTTGTCTATATTGCCGAACTGTTGCAGCAATTGTACGGCGGTCTTTTCTCCTACCCCTTTGCAACCGGGGATATTATCACTTGCATCGCCCATCAGTCCGAGCAAATCAATCACCTGCAACTGGTTCTCTAATCCGTACTTGGCACACACCTCTTGCGGCCCCATCTTCTCGAAACCGCCCGTGTGTCGGGGGCGGTACATATATATATGGTCGGAAACAAGTTGCCCGTAGTCCTTGTCGGGCGTCGCCATATAGACTTCAAAACCCGCCTGTTCGCCTTTCTTGGCAAGCGTGCCGATCACATCGTCCGCCTCGAACCTCGGCACTTCCAGTATCGGGATATTCATTGCCGTCAATATGTCTTTTATTATCGGCACGGCCCGCCGGATGTCTTCCGGTGTCTCTTCCCGCTGCGCCTTGTACTGCTCAAATGCCTCGTGGCGGAACGTAGGACCGTGTGAGTCAAAAGCCACCCCAATATGGGTCGGCTTCACACGCTTCAAGAGGTCGTCTAATGTAACCACAAAACCGAATATGGCGGAGGTGTTCTCCCCCCGCGAGTTCATCCGCGGCGTGCGGATAAATGCATAATACGCGCGATATATCATCGCATACGCATCTATAAGCAAAAGTATATTTTTCATTGTTTGCAAGTGAGAATTCATTTATACACCGGCATTTTATGCTGTTGACTGTGATTTACACCGCCAAATCAAATTTAATTGCGATATTGTGTCTTCAAAAACTCGCAATACTCTGACAATGATTTCGTAGCCACCTCGCGGGGAACTAAAACACGCCTGTACTCTGCCACCATAGTAGGGCTCATGCTGCGGTTGATACTATACTCTACTTCTGCACGGTCTGCCGATGGACATAGAATAATGCCTAAAGACGGATTTTCGTTAGGACGTTTGTAATCCCTGTCCAAGGCTTCCAAATACATATCCATCTTACTTGAAAACTCTGCTTCATAATCCACTACTTTTAATTCTACAGCCACCAAGCACTGCAAAGTACGATGATAGAACAATAAATCAATACGTTTCTTCTTGTTTCCTACGTTTATCGAATACTCTTTATCAATAAACAGAAAATCATCTTTGTCCAACTCTAAGATGAATTGTTTCATATTATCCAAAAGGGTTGCTTGCAGTTGCTTCTCTTTGGTAGGTTCTTTGAGATTGAGAAAATCAAGGAGTACATGGTCTTTGAGCATATACTCTGCATTGGGATATTGCTCCAACAGAGCAGGCGACATCATTTTCTCCTTGCTCATAATGGATTCGTATGTTTGATTGACAATGGAACGTCGCAGTTCCACCACATTCAAATGATTATGAGCCGCATAGAGCATATAGAAGAGTGCTTCTTCCGTACTTTTGCACCTATGCAAGATTTCCATATGATTGGTGAAAGAGGTTAAGTATAATATGGCGGGGATAGAGGGTTTACCTAATTGTGCAGTTGGCAACTGCACATTTTCCATTGGTGCTATTTGTGCAGTTTGCGACTGCACAAATTCGTTGATGTCCAATTGTTTTACTACTTGGGTGATTTGTTTTGCGGAATAGGTCTCATAAAAACACACCATATTGTATAGATTGCGTTTCCCATATCCTCTGCGTTTCGGATTTTGGCGTTTCAAGTAATCCGCCAATTCACTCACTACATGGTCACCCCACGCAGCATTTTTTATCTGTTGCGAAATGTATTCCCCTATTTCCCAATAGGTTTGCAATGCCTCTGCATTTACTTTGGCAATAGCCGCATTGGTGTGAGCCTGTATGATAGAATCCACATGTGCAAAATCCTGCTGCAAAGTAGGGATATTGAGGTCTTGAATATTCATATCTGCGATGTTAGTAGTTTGCTATTCGTCTTTGTCAATCTCACGCATGAGGCGGTCGGTCTGCAAGAGAATGCGGATGATGCGGGTGTAGTGGGCGAGGTCGTCGAAAGAGAGCGTGCGGGTCTTGCGAGTCTGTAGCCATTTCTGCGCGGGTTGGTAGCCGCCGATTGCTTAGTAGTATATACAAAAAACGCACATTAGGTTTTCAAAATATAAAACCCCAACAACTCCCCCCCCCTAATATATATTAATCGTATTTGTTTTGGTAGTTTGTGATTATCAGGTGTTCTACATCCTTGTCGTTTCGGTTCATAAAACTAACGAGGTACTTTTTGTCGAATTTTTGAATATAGATATTCGGCTTATTGTACAACGAATAGATAAAATCGGTATATTTGATAATCATCAGCCATTTGCCTTTGCATTCTTCGCATAAATAGTGCGCTAAACGTATTTGGTCTTCTTTGCCGAATTCATTTTGCGCATACGTTGAAAACTCGGTATCATAAGGCGGATCCAAAAAAATAAAATCTCTTTCCGTAGGTGGATACTTGCGGAAGAAATCTTCAAAATCCAAATTTGAGATGGTGGTTTTTGCAAAATGTTCCCGTAAAGGAGCGGATTTGTAATACTCCACTTTGCCGGTCATCAGTTTGTGATTATAACTAATTCCTCCATACGGTACATTAAATTCACCATTGGCATTATAGCGGAACATCCCGCTATAGGCATAATTGCGCAAATACACAAACAAAGCCGTTGCCAAAGCAGGCTGTTGCTGCATCAGTTCTTTATCATTGTATAGTCCGCGAAGATACATATACAACGCTCCCATAAATGCCGTTTCGATGTTGTCATAAATATCCGTTTCAGGCATTTTGCCTTTTTCGCTCTCAATCTTATGCATACGTAGGACTTTCTTGGAACGAGACTACATCAGAATAGCGTTTCATAACGACCATTGATTAGTGAGACTATTGCCACAGACCAAACGTTGATATTGGTCTTGCATAGTATCGTAGTTGATAAATGAAAACATATTTCTAAACGGTTCATATACACTCAGTGCTATTGTTTGCTCGTATTTGTGATGGTGTATTTCTGGTGCAACAATCCAAAACTTTGTTCTGAAATTCTGTAACTGCAAACACCTATTAAGGGCTGCATTGAGTGTACTGACACTATCCACAATTTCAAATGCATGCAATGGGAACGCCAAACAATGCGCAGAGAACCATAATACATCTATCAGTTTGGTACTATGTATAATATCCTGATAGGTAAAAGGCGGTATATCTTTCAATGTGGACAGGTCGCGAAGATACGTATTGTCCCTATATAACATAGAAGGGTCTGCGGTATATGTTTGGTACTTGTGGGTGTTTCCCATCTCCAGACAGATCCCCTCCATAAGGGAGTGCATACGAACCTTATCTTTCTTGACAATGTGCTCCGTTTGGTAGTCTGACAAAGCATAAATGCTAAGTCCTACTTTCTTGAAACGAGTACCATTGTTTAATTCTCGGTAGAGAACGCCACGAATACCCGCCTCCCAACATTGAGAGGCTTTCGCTGTCGGATAGTATTTTTCGATATTCTCGTAAATAACAGGCAAAGAAGCACTACCTCCATTGTCACGCAATACACACTCTATAGCATCTACTTTGGTCATGCAATATGTTTTTTGTAGGTCTTAAATATGGGTTTGAGAAGGTATAAATTTTTGTTTAATTCATCCAATACAATGTCATAGCCTTTATCGGATTTGCAGACCAAATTCCAGAAATCTGCACTAATCAACAGTTCATCTTTTGCAAAGAATTGCAGTACACGTCCTTGCGTCCAAGGACGCCCCTCACCATAGCGATTATAGGCAGTTGCAAAATATATTTTTATCTTGTCTTCCGAACCTAATGTGTTTGCAAGGATGCAATACTGCTCCAAAAGTGCTTCTTTTTCCGAGCGAGACTTTTTATTATCCAAATCGCCACCGATTTTGAGTTCTATCAGGTAGTGCATACCTGTTTGCTCATCATACAAATAGTAGTCGCTGACGTGACGTTTGTTCTTCTTAGAACCCTCGTTGCACTTTTTCGTAATACCAATATAGTCCGTTTTGACCGGTTTTCTATCATTGTTTTTGTATTGCTCCAGCAACTCTGCAATATAGTCCGTCTGCTCTTGGTATAAATCACCTTCGACTTGCTGTGTAACGTGGTAGTGCATTTCTGCAATGCTGATTGCCATTGCTTCCAGCATATTTCCGAGACTGCTATCCAAAGAACGACACAAGGCGGAATAGTATTGTATTTCCGAACCAAGTGCAGCAATGAATACGTTGTGAATTTTTGAATTGATAATACCATCCTCATTGTTTACTTGAGACAGATGTTTTTCTGCAAAAGCACCTGCAAACGTTTTTACGGAAGACCTCACAATGGCACGTATTGCCTTTTCGTTCTCGATAGTCATAATTATTATTTGATTATTTTGTTTGGTTTGCAAAAATACTGCTTTTTTACGAGATATGCAAGAAAGGGGTGGTCTTGGGGATGATGTCGCGCAGCAGGCGTGCTTTCGCTGCCATGAGTTGTGCCAGTTTGCCCGCCGAGGTGATATGCTGCGGCGTCTGTTGGCGTATGATGTCCATCATCTCCAGCAGCCGTGGCTCGTCCGAGAGGCAGATATGCTTGCCCTGTATCTCCGCCAAGCGGACGGACATCACCCACTCGCCGTGTTGGTAGAGTTTGAAGTCGAGGTAGTCGGTGAAGATGACGGTGTCCAGCGACGCCTTGTAGCGGTCGAACTGCTCTTTGTTCTTCCGCCGCCCGTCAAGGTCTCCGTCCTCGAGGTTCTTTGCCTCCACAAAGGCGATGGGCAGGTTGTTGCGCAGCAGCGTGAGGTCGGGCGCACCGCAGTCGATATGGCTCTGCTCGTTGACCACCGTGCATTGGCAGAGGTTCTCGAGGAGTTTCTGCAAGGCGGGGCGGAACGAGTGCTCGGTGGTGAGACCGGTCAGGTAGAGACGGTCCAACTCTTTGATATATGCGGCGATGAAAGGATTAGCGGACATAGGCGTAAATGGATAGTCAGATACTTGAACAATATAATTTGTGGAGCATATCGGACTCGAACCGACCACCTCAACATTGCGAACGTTGCGCTCTACCGGATGAGCTAATGCCCCGAATGGTTTCGTTTAGTCTGCAAATGTACAAAAAAGATTTGATATAGCCAAATGGAAATGTGTGCCGCACACGCAGTTTCCACTCCTGAATATGCAGAATATACACTCGCATACCTCCGTATAGCATTTACGGCAACGAGACGGCAACGAGACGGCAACGACATTACCTTGTATGCGGTGCTTTTATACACTTTATACGCTGGATATATTGCATAAAGTGCATAGGTTAATGTCTGTTCGATATAATTTAGAAATATATAATGTATGATTAATTTGTGGTAATACGGCGTAGCCGTCCGTTCTATATAGTCCCGATAATGCCGATTTGTGGTCAATTCTATGGCAGTTCGTGTTTGCCGTCTGTAGTGGTTACTACACTATTATCTGCTATTTAATAGTTGTTGTTAGTTATTTAATAATTATTGATAGTTATTGTTAAATGTTGATAGTTGTTGATAGTTGTTGACAACTATTGTCATTTGTCGTCAGTTGTTGACCGACAAAGTCTCTTTCGTTACATCGACCTCACGTCAGAGCATTGTGTTGATGCGCAGCCCTGACACACACCACACACGCATATACCCCAAATATATGCATATTATGCAATCCCTATGCCTCGTAATACCAATTACGAAGAAAAGACGTAGAAAGGACGTAGAAAAAAGCGGCTGTCTAACAAGTGTAGGCAGCCTCTCGTTTAGTGTGGAGACAACGCGTCTCGCGTCGTCAAGAGCAATCTTTTTCTGAAGAATAGGCTTTCTTTTTTACTTATTAGACATCCGCTTTTTTATGCATCGTATGCACAAAAAACATACATACACTGCATAAAATCGTTACCAGTCAATAGGTTGTAAACCGTGTTGGGTGAGATAGGCATTCGCCTTTGAGAAATGTCCGCAGCCGTCAAAACCGCGATACACCGACAGCGGCGACGGGTGTGAGGTCTCAAGTACCAGATGCCGCTTTCGGTCAATAAACTGCCCTTTGCGTTGGGCGTAACTGCCCCAGAGCATAAACACAATATGTTCGCGCCGGTCGTTCAGTGCACGGATAGCCGCATCGGTCAGTTCCTCCCAACCTTTGTTCTGGTGGCTGCCGGGGTGGTGAGCCTCTACGGTCAGCGTGGCGTTTAGCAGCAGCACACCCTGCTCCGCCCAGCGCATCAGGTTACCCGAAGCGGGAAGGGGCTTCCCCAAGTCGCGGTGTATCTCTTTGTAGATATTTACTAATGATGGCGGCACCTGTACTCCATCGTTCACCGAGAAGCATAGTCCGTGTGCTTGCCCCACATCGTGATAAGGGTCCTGACCGAGTATCACCACTCGCACCTTGTCAAAAGGGCAAGCATTGAACGCATTAAAAATCAGACCTGCAGGCGGAAAGCACTGACGGGTCTGATAAGCGTGGCGCACAAACGCGGTCAGCAACTCGAAATACGGTTTGTCGAACTCCGGCTGCAATACCCTGCGCCAACTCTCTTCTATTTTTACTTGCATAACAAAAGAATTCCGACCTCCCCAACCCCTCCAAAGGAGGGGCTTCCGGAATAAAGTCATTAGAAATCTTGAAAACTACCCGCATCCGTTGAACCCCTCCTTTGGAGGGGTTTGGGAGGTTGAGTATATTCTTAGTCCACAATCAGCATCGCATCGCCGTAGTCGCCGAAGCGGTAACCTTCCTTTACCGCCTCCTCGTAGGCGTTCATCACTTCCTCAAATCCGCCGAATGCAGCGACCATCATCAACTGGCTCGACTCCGGCATATAGAGATTGGTGAAGAAAGCATTTGCCACCGTGAAATGATACGGCGGATAGATAAACTTGTTCGTCCAACCGTCATACACTTTCAGTTGTCCGTTGGTGCCTACTACGTGCTCCATAGCACGCATCACCTCTGTGCCGACGGCGCAGACACGCCTGTTGCCTGCGTGTGCCTTATCCACTGCGTCCACAAGCGGCTGTCCTATCATAATCTGCTCCGAGTCCATCTTGTTCTTGGTCAGATCCTCTACGTCAATAGGCTTAAAGTTACCCAACGACATATGAGAGGTTAGGAACGCCGACTCTATACCGCATATTTCCATACGTTTGAGCAGTTGCTTCGAGAAATGGAGACAGGCTGCCGGAGCCGCTACTGCACCTACTTTCTTGGCAAAGACCGACTGATAACGTTCTTCATCCATCTCTTCCACAGGCTGCCCGCGGAAAGCCGCATCATACTTCGCCTGCGTTTCCTCGTCCATCGGACGGCGGATATACTTGGGGAGCGGCGGGGTACCCAATGCATAGAGATGCGGAATGAACTCGGTCTCATCGTAGTCGGTCAGAAAACGGAACGTACGCCCGCGAGAGGTGGTATTGTCAATCACCTCTGCCACAATCGAAGGGTCGTCATCGAAAGTGATTTTGTTGCCGATACGTATCTTGCGTGCAGGGTCAACCAACACGTCCCAATAACGGTTGGCGTGGTTGAGTTCACGCAATAGAAACACCTCAATCACGGCATTCGTCTTCTCCTTCTTGCCGTAGAGACGTGCGGGAAAAACCTTTGTATCGTTGAATACAAAGAGATCCCCTTCGTCAAAATATTGTGCCGTATCGCTTACGGACTTATGCTCGATAGACCCGTCCTTGCGGTGTAGCACCAATAGGCGCGACTCGTCGCGGTAGGGAGCAGGGAACTGGGCAATCTGTTCTTCAGGCAGTTTGAAACGGAACTGACTGAGTTTCATATCATTCGTCTTATACATAGCAAAGTGGTGTTTAATTATGAATGAGGTATTATGAATGAAGAATTAATAATTATGAATTAAGAACCATATGCTTTGTATAGTCAAAAGTTACAATTCATAATTCATAATTATTCTTGATTCCTAATTCATAATTTCTAAAAAGTCATCAATCGTCATACAGTCTTCAATACGTATACCGCCCACCCTTGTGCGGCGCAAGGCGGTGAGATAGGCTCCCGACCCGAGACGCTCTCCGATGTCGCGTGCCAATGCACGGATATACGTCCCTTTCGAGCAGACTACCCGTATGGTAAGCAGCATCGTTCCCGCATCGAAAGCAAGCACCTCTATCTCGTCAATAACAAGCAGTTTGGGCTTTAGTTCCACCGCCTCTCCCTTGCGTGCCATCTGATATGCCCGCTTGCCGTCCACCCACACGGCGGAGTACATAGGCGGCACTTGCCATTGTTCTCCTGTAAACTGCGGAATTACCTCATCAATTAGCGCACGGGTGATATGGGCGGTGGGATAAGTCTTGTCCACAGGGTGCTCCATATCGAATGAAGGCGTGGTGGCTCCGAGTTGGAGTGTGGCAACATACTCCTTGTCATCGTACTGGAGTTGGTCAATCATCTTGGTCTTCCATCCCGTGCAGACCACTACCACACCTGTAGCAAGCGGGTCGAGTGTTCCGGAATGGCCTACTTTGAGTTTCTTTTCCCCTATCTTATGGCAAACGGTATACCGCACCTTCGCCACTAGGTCGAAACTGGTCCAATGCAGCGGTTTATCAAACGCCAGTATCTCTCCTCCAACAAAATCAATATGTTCTTTGTCAGCAAAGCCCATAGACAATGGCGAAGATACCTGCGCAGAGACAATAGATAGCAAAATAAATGAGTTTCTGGCGGCGGACAATGTTAATCATAAAGCGGCACGCAAAGCAACCCGTCAGAAATGCTGCCACGAAGCCGACTGCGAGCGGCAGCCAACCGATAGTGGTGGTCATTTCGCCCCTGATGAGTTTCAGCAAGTCGAGAAACGCCTCGCCGAGAATCGGTATCAGCACCATCAGAAACGAGAATTGCGCTACCGACTCTTTCTTTACGCCACAGAGTAAACCGGTGGCAATCGTAGTGCCGCTGCGGCTCAAACCCGGCAGTACTGCCACGGCTTGTGCACAACCGATGATAATCGCATCCCGATACGTAACCTCATGCCCTGTCTTATTCATACGCTTGGTAAGAAACTCACTCAACCACAGCAATATAGCCGTGATGAGCAGACAAATACCCACCAACAGAAGTCCGTTGCCGAAAAAAGCCTCCACTTGGTCTTTGAAGAACATGCCCACAATAAAAACCGGTATCATCGAGACCAGTATCTTTGCCACATAGTCTTTCTCCGCATTCCATTTCATAGTGGTGAATGTGCCACGGAAGAGTTTCGCCACCTCCTGCCACAGGATAACCAATGTGGAGAGTACCGTGGCGGTATGTACTACGATAGCAAATGTCAGGTTCTCTTCACTGGCTGTACCGAGCAGAGCCTGACCTATCTCAAGGTGTCCCGACGAGGATACGGGCAGAAACTCGGTAAGCCCTTGGACAATACCGAGTATAAGGGCTTCCCACCAACTCATTTCGCCTTACCTTTCCACAAAATAGAGAATATCATACTTACGAACCCGAAGAGCGAGATCATCGGTCCTACCGTAATACGGCGCACGGAGAATATGTCTGGGTTGTAGGTCTCGCCGCTCGGTGCTCCTACCATCAATGCAAAGCCAATGATGATAATCACAAACGATACTGCAATGAGTATGATGTTGAGTTTTGGAAGGTTCTGTTTCATATATTTGGTTTGTTTAGATTTCGTACATAGTGTCTGCGCTCATTCGTACATAGCGGCTTGTGGCAACGAGAGACGAGATGAGTGTGATAAGTACGCCAGAGAGCAGGATAACGCCTGCTACGAAAGCGATATTTTGCCACGTAAGTGCAAAAAGCAGAATGCCCATACGGACGTTCACATAATAGACCACGCCTGCCACCACAGCCATAGCAATCAACGATGAGAGCGTGCCGATTAGCAGATAGCGCCATACAAATGGCGACTTGATTGCCCACGGCGTAGCACCCACGAGAGTCATCGTATTGATAAGAAAACGCTTGGAATAGATTTGCAGACGGATAGTGTTGGTAATGAGTACAACAGCAATAATAAGCAATGCCAACGCCACTACCAGCAATGCAATAGATGCGCGTGAGACATTGCTATTCATCAGTTTGGCAAGGTCGCGCTGGTAGATGACCTGAGCAATGTATGGAAGTGCCGTTAGACGAGTCGCCAATACCGCCATACTGTCTGGATGGGCATACTCGGCAGACGGATGTATCTCGTATGAGGCTGCAAGGGGGTTATATCCTAAGAAAGCAACAGGGTCTTCTCCCAATGACGCAATATGCTCTTGCAACGCCTCTTCGGAAGAAATGTAACGATAGTCGCTGCAATAGTCGGCAGCCGAGAGCATTGCCTCAAAACGTGCACAAGAAGCAGAGTCAGCAGCCTCAGTCAGCACCGCCGTGAGCGACATATTCTCTTTCATTCGGTGCATAAGCGTACCCGCAGATAGTAGTAGCACGCACTCCATACCTACTAAACACAGCACAAGGGCAACACTGACAGCAGCCGTAATATACATATTCCAAAGACGATGGGAACGAGACATTTCAATTTACAATTAGCAATGTACGATTAACATTAATAATTTTAATATGCCAGCAAAGAGAAAGAGATTGTTCTGTTATTGTTTATTCTTCTTTTTTTTCTTTTTCTCTTCTCTTTATTTCCTCTCTCTATTCATCTATTACTTCCTATGGTCTACTACTATAAGCAAATAAGGGCAGGTGTTTGCACCTGCCCTTATCTAAATTAGTACTCCCAAAGGTCTTGTTCGAAATCGAGCAGTTCTTTTTCGATTCGTTGTTGTTCTTTCTTCACTTCCGCCTCTGTCTTCGCATAGTCGGGAATGAAGCGGTTGTACATATTACCTTCGCCCACAATATAAGAGGTATAGAGGTGTTTCTGAAAGAAATCGTCGAAGGTAACACGGCGAGTCTCGTTCTGCGACGGAATGACATATTGCATAGCCATATATGGGCGCAGTTCATCAAACGGAATCCAGAACATAATCGACTCGCGCAAAGCCGCCATCACATCAGATCCGTCTTTGGTAGAGATCTTATCCGAGTTGAGAGGAGCGATACCGATGATTTTCGAGTGGAGACGTGAAGTGTGCTTGTCGAAGAATACTACCTCTTGGATCAGATACTTCAATTGGTTCTTCACCACAGACTCAAATGGATAGAAGTGGAACGACAATTTATCGCTGATACTGTCGTAGTGTACCAGCATAGCGTCCGACACGGCAATGTCGTAGTGGGTAGGATCGTCTGAATAGTCGGCAGTGGGGTCATCTACAAGAAACATTGTAGGGATGAGTGCTTTCTCCATTGGAGCACCAAAAGTCGGCTTGATGGTCTCTGCATCTTTTTCATAGATAGGCATACCATCAATGATTGCATCCGTGATCACTTGGAACAGGTTACGATAGTCAGGATCGTCCGACTTGGTCGGGAAATAGAGTTGATAGTTCTGCTTGTAACGCATATCAATAATACGATACACATATCGCGCCCATATCACATCATCAATGCGGTGGAACACCTTCACGATTGTATCGTGCGAAGCCGAGTATTCTTCGGTTTGGATCTTGGCGGAACCGAGATTGTCGAAGAACGAGATGACTTGATGCTGCGCATTAGCGACAGTAACGCCAAGCAGGAAGCAGGCTATGATACAAAGTTTCTTCATTATATTGTTCTTTTTAGGAGTATTTTTCTATACCCATCAGGTTCACCTGTTACGGTTTACCGGTTGTTTGGTTTAATTAGTTCAAAGAGAGAGGAATAGGACTCAAGCGAGTGTCTCTTCCGTCAGGACCTTTGGCACGAATATCTGTGATGACTACAATAGCCCCTTTCTTGAGTTTGCCGAGACGGGTCAGTTGGTCTTTGGTAAAGCGATCGCCCTTTGCCTCTGTGATGACACCGTTGATATTAACTTTGAAAGAAGTAATCTTAAACGGCAGGTCAAGCAGACCATCGGGACCATAACTTGCGATAACGGTAGCATTCGGATTGAGCAATGCACCACGGGCGATATTGCCATCCTGATATTCCGTCTCACCGCTCTTGAAATACGCACCCGGTTTCGGAAGGGCTTTCACACGATACTCACGTGACCCCATCGGCTGCATTCTGCCTTCCAATTCGGCAGAAACGGTAATGGTTACTTTCTTGGAAGCATCCCCAGGCTTGATAATCCATAATCCGCCATTGCGTGAAACGGAGGCACCTGCCACATCAACCTTGACTTTCTCGTTGCTGACACCCGGTACCGAGATTGAGAACTGGTTGTTGTAGCCGCGATACATAATATTAAGGTCGTTGTTGGAGATGGTAACACTCGGTTCGCCCACCGTATATTCGCTCTCGAAAGGCAGATATTCCATCTCGCCCGAGGCGGGGTTCAAATAGGCAATCTGCCCCTTGAACTTACGCAGTCCGACCGAGTTGGCCACTACCTCGTAGAGTCCCTGGTCATTAATACGCTGTCCCTCCACATAATATTCGGGGCGTTGGGTAGAATCGACGGCAGCCAGAATAATCTGCGCCGAATACTTACCGCCACGAATTACATAGTCGGACTTCGGAATAATGTAAGCATTCAGTTTGTTTACACGCAAGTCGCCTGCATCGGTACGATCCATAAGATACTGAATCATCTCGCTCTCGGTGGTGCGTACATCATTCTGCATCTTGGTCAGAATGGTGATACTTGCCCCGACAGGCATACCTTCGAAGATAGCCACTTCCCAATCGCAGGAGTCT
Organism: Bacteroidales bacterium UBA6828; assembly: GCA_002452095.1. Classification (GTDB taxonomy): domain Bacteria; phylum Bacteroidota; class Bacteroidia; order Bacteroidales; family Paludibacteraceae; genus Colicola. The sequence goes on from DKEG01000009.1 coordinate 47,609, forward strand.
TTCTCGTGTGCATTCCAACCTTTGTCGGTGGCAAAGACACGGGTAAACTCATTGCGCAGTTCGGCATCGTTCTCAGCCAAACCAATGATATAGTCGCGATACATAGCCACCATCTCTTTGAGGATAGTACCATTGCCTTGTACAATAGCGTATTGTGCGGTTACGTCCAAGTTGGAGTTGCCCTCGATGTTACGTGCACCGTCGCCTGTGAGTTGCACGCGTTCCGCCACTTTTTTCTGCCCGTCGGCAAGGATGGCGATCTGCGTCTTAAAATCCTGAATATAATTATAGAGACTATCGGCACGACGTTTCATTTCTAGGGCATCGTCATACCACTCTTGCATCTTCTCGGGGTTTTGGTCGGTAGCCTCTTTGAAATCGCGATAGAGTTTCTCATTGCGGGTTACCGAAGCCTCCATAGAGGAATGCAGGCTATCATCCACCAGCGTAAAGCCGTTCAGGATGTCTGTACTTACGTTCAACGCCAACATAGCGGTGAGCACCAAGTACATCATACCAATCATTTTTTGTCTCGGGGTTTCCGGACAGTTTTTTGCTCCACCCATACGTCAATTAACAATTAAAAATTAACAATTAACATATAGGTTTATGCCAAGGCATTGAGCATATTGCCGTAGATATTGTTGAGGTCTGCCACTTGTTTTGCCAATTTAGCCGATGCAGCGGCATACGCCTCGTGGTTCTTTTGTGCCTCCAAAGCAGCCGCATGAATAGACTCTACGTTAGCGGAAACGGCATCCAACGATGCTTTCTGTGCTTTGTAAGCATCCACCTGTGCTTGGAGAGTATTGAGTTGGAGTTCGTAGATAGAGTTGAGTGCACTAACTTTGGCGGAAACCTGTTCTACGGATTGTTGGTAGCCCTTGGTGCCATCCACTGCTTTTTGCATCTCAGTACGAACCGCATCATAAGCGGTGTCCAGACCATCAGTGCTCTTGTTGAGTTTGTCGGAAGCGGCAGCAAAAGAGTTGCCGAGGGCGGCGGAAGCGTTGACCAATGCACCTTGTGCGGAAGCGAATTTGTCTGCTGCTTCGCCGGCAGCTGCCAACTTACCCTCAAGGTTAGAGGTGGAAGTAGCCACTTTGCCGAGTTCGGAGAGTTGTGCTGCAGTTTTTGCCAAGTCGGTGATACCGTCTTTGAGGGCAGCCATCTCGCCTTCGTTCAACGATGGAACAGCAGAACGCGGTGAAGCCACGGGGGCACCGGAAGCCACAGGAGCAGTGCCGTCAGCGACACCTGCACCGAGCAGTGTAGGACGAGCCTGGTGAGATTTCTCTTCGAGCAGTTCGGGTTTTGCACCAAACTCCAACAGTTGCGGGAATACGTTCTCCCAGTGGAACTCGGGGTGCGGTTTATCCAATGTACCGATAAGGAATAAGAATGACTCGGTAAACATACCTATCATAAGCACCGTACTTGCGCCCGGCCAGTGTAATATCTTGAACAATGCACCGATAATAACCACGGATGCACCGACCGAATACACAATGTTTACTACGTTTTTGCCTTTGTAGGACTCGTACCAGTGCATAAACTTTGCCCATGGTCCTTTTTTACCTACCTTTTCTTCTGTTGCCATAAAATGTTAGTTTTTTTAGTTAGTTTTTTGGTATTATACAATCTTTTTTGTCAAGAATTAGTTATTATCAGTCGCCGATATAAGCGCGTACGCAACGGAAGCCGATGTACGGACGGCTCTCATATTGATATTCGTAGGAGCGGACACCGCACTGGAGGAAGTAACTGATGTCTTTCCAACTGCCACCTTTGATGACCTTGCGTTTAAGAATGTCCGGATCGGACTTGCGTGCCATATAGGAATAGTCGGGATTGAGGTCGTGTACCGTAGTGTTGGAAGATGTCTGATAAGCACTATTGGTCCATTCCGCCACGTTTCCTGCCATATCAAACAATCCGAAATCGTTAGGACGGTACTGTGCCACCTTGGTGGTGGTGGTGCCGGTATCGTCGTTATATGCTCCACGGTAGGGCTTGAAGTTGGCAAGGAAGCACCCTTTGCCGTCGCGTGCATAGTTGTTGCCCCACGGATACATAGCCATCTTGCGTCCGCCGCGTGCAGCGTATTCCCATTGTGCCTCGGTAGGCAGGCGGTATTCTTGTGCGGGGATGTCACTATGCGAGTTGAAGAGCATTGTACGCCAGTTGCAGAACGCATGTGCCTGCTCCCACGTAACACCGACAACAGGATATTCGGCATACCCCGGGTGCGAGAAATACATATGGAGCATAGGGTCGTTGAACGAGAATTGGAAATCGCGACGCCATACCAATGTATCGGGATAGATACAGATGATCTTCTTGGTAAGCAGGTCGTTCGGTTCGCGCAAAGGACGGATGATGGTGCTATCCAAGATTCCGCCGTTTTCGTCCACCCAGAAAGTGTCCACACGAACAGACGCTCCCTCCGGGTAACGGCTGGTAGCAACGTCAAACTTGTTGCGCTGGAGCACAGCCTCGTCGTAGTTTACCCATTGGTAACGATAGTGCAGGAAATTGGTTTTCATTGTCCTGCCATCAGAATAGTACATTGGTGCCAGGGCATCTATGATGTCTTCATCCTTGCTATCCCAAGGTATCTTTTTGCGCCAGTTGAGAGAGAAATTCTCCTCGTCAAAGTCCTCATCCTTTGGTTGAACGGCAAAATCAGTCATACCGGCAGCCACGAGATAGGTCATAGCGATAGAGTCGCGCACCCAATGGACGAACTGCATATATTCGTTGTTGGTAATCTCTGTTTCGTCCATCCAGAAAGCCTCTACGGTAGCCATCATAATGTTGTCCTGCTGTTCAAACACAGCGGATTGCGTATTGGTACCCATCATAAAAGACCCCTTTTTGATAAACACCATACCGTAGGGGTTTGCCTCCTTGAAGTTTCCCGGGTTGCGCGCACCTACCAACTCACCGGCCGGCTTATTGCAACTTGCCAACGCGATGGTCAGTACAACCAATGGAAGAATCTTTGTCAGTTTCATATTGTATGTTAAGTATTTATTTCTTAAATAAGTTTTATAAAATGTGTTTTTATAGTCCTCAAAAAATCGCCTATCCTATGCGTATCCTATGCGCATCCTATAACGATTTAGAGGTAGCGGACACTTTTATATTTATTAGTACGTTTGGGTTTCAGGATATCAAATCCGTATGCCAGATAGATTTCGTGCGAACCATAACTCTCAAGCAGCAGTTTGCCGGTAGGGAGTTCGCAACTATATCCCAACTGCAACCCTGATATGATGTCAATATTCACCAGTATATTCACGCTTCCCGCAATACGGTAGCCCAATCCCCAACGATACCGATCTTTATATTCGCATAGCAATGTGGCATTCAGATCCCATGATCGGAAATCGGACATCAGCATCGCACTCGGCTTGAGTTGCCACTCCCGATGGTCTTTGAAGCGGTAGTTGTAGCCTCCCGCTACGTACATCGTTCCGCACAGATGCAGGGTGGAGTGGTCGTCCCAATTGATTTTCGGTTGTGTGAGGTGGCTGTAACTGCCTCCGACCCACCAAGTGGAGGTGGAGTAGTAGATGCCGAGCCCCATATCGAAAGACATCCCCGATTTGCTCCCCTTGGGTATTACCTCGTCGGTCTGGTCGAAATAGTCGGAACCGCTCAAGTCTTTCAGGTTTACGCTGTCTCCCTTAAAACCGACGTTGATAAATCCCAAGTCTATGCCAAAACTCAAATAGCCTTTTCCTAATTTCTGCCGGTAGGCATACTGTACGTAGAATGCCTGGTTGGTAAACAAACCATATCGGTCGTTTAGGAAGCGTACGCCTGCACCGTGCCGGGTTTTGCCTATTACAAAGGGCGAAGTGAATGAAAACCAAGTGGTCATCGGAGCATTCGTGATATCCACGTACTGCATACGGTGCATACCTGCCACTTTCATCAGGTCGCCTTCTCCCGCCGCTGCGGGATTATAGGCTGTAGGCAAATACATATATTGTCCTATTTGGGGGTCAAATTGCGCACGCACAACGATGGCAGCAACGACCATCAAACACAGAACAATATACCTTTTCACATTTCTATTCCCTGTATGATTACTCAATACTCGTCTTCGTTAAAGAAGAAATCCTCGTCGTTGGTCGGGTAGTCGGGCCAGATGTCCAGGATGCTATCGTATATTTCCTCATCATCGTCTTCCAATTCCTGAAGATTTTCAATAACTTCCATAGGTGCACCAATGCGGTTGGCATAGTCCAACAACTCATCTTTGGTAGCAGGCCAAGGTGCATCCTCTAATTTTGATGCTAACTCTAACGTCCAATACATAATTTTTCGCCAAAAGTTATAAGTTATTATTTATTCTCAACAAACTGATTGTCAGTATGATACAAATCAAGAAAACGCCGTGTGAACACGGCTGCATACCCAAAACGGGTATATTTCCTCGAAATTATCGTGCAAAAGTAGTAAAAACTTTCGGTCTGTGCAAGAAAATTCTGCAACATTTCACATTTTTCGGCATTTTATTGCGCTCATTATTTGACACAACGGCGTAAAAACGGATTTACTTCTGCCAAATTGCCATTTCAATATGCTCTTTCTCGCCCACGGTGCGTGCCAAAACAAAAAAATAATCACTCAGTCGGTTGATGAACCGGCATTCGTCGGGGCGTGGGTGGTCGATAGCCACCATCTGTCGTTCCAGCCGTCGTGTGGTGGTGCGGCAGATATGGCATCGTGCCACGATTTCGCTTCCGGCTGGCAGAATGAATGCACGCAATGGCGGGAGGAGGGTTTGCATATCGTCGATCCATAGTTCCAACTGCCGTGTATCATCTGCGGTGAGCCATTCTCCCGGGGCTTGGCTGAGTGAGGCTCCGAGGTTGAACAGTTTGTTTTGAATCCAAAGGAGTTGTGTATCCCAAGCGGCGCACTCGGGGGATTGCGCAATGGCAGCACGGAGCATACCAACCCATACATTCAGTTCGTCTGCTGTGCCATAGGTTTCGAGGCGCGGATCCGCTTTGCTTACCCGACGGTTGTCAGCCAGCGATGTCTGTCCGGCATCGCCGGTTTTGGTATAGATACTCATAGACGTAGGGTGTAATTTTTGTGTAAATAATGCGGGTCGAAGAATACGATACCTGCGTTCCGGATGTCCATAGTGGAACTAACCATAGGGTGTCGGCAAATCTGTAACCACGCCTTGTGCATTTGTGGCGAATAGTGGATGTCGTCAATAATAAAAACGCTCTTCTCATTTGTCTGCCGTGCCAGATATTCAAAATATCGCAATGTTGCTTCTTCCGTGTGGTTGGCATCGATGTAGGCGATGTCAATACTCTCGCGCATATAATTATATAATGTGTCGTTGATGTTTCCCTCTATGAGGTGGATATTGTTCAGGTTGAGTTTTGACCAGTTGCGACGGGCGATGTCCGCCACTGCGGGCGAGCCCTCGAAAGTGGTGATACGGTTGCGGGAGTCGGGAGCCGCCAGATAGGCGGTGGTGATGCCGAGCGATGTGCCGAGTTCGACTATCTCCAACGGGCGTTGTGCCTCATGTCCGATGTGGGCGATCCACTTAAAGAGCAGTTGCCCGACCCGCGGGGATTCGAGACTTGTGCGGGCGATGTGGGCTATAGTGCGCCGGTAAACAGAGCCTTTGGTGTCGGCACCCGTACCGAAATCCGTTATCTCGATGGTTTGGTCGGTATGCAGCATAGCCTGCCGGCGTTTCTCTATGGGGGTGAAGCAGTAGTAGGCATTGGTGTCGTACATCAGCATACGCACCAAATAGAATAGATAGGGCGAATGAATACCCTCGCCGCCTGTGTTCCATGCGGTGAGATAGTGGTGCAGGTATGCGCCGATGCGATAAAGAGTGTCTTTCATCTGCATTATGCCCGCAAAGATACACGTTTTTTTCGGAATGTGCAAGCAAAATGGCAATTTTCGTCTTGTGTAAATCAGAAATTAGTTGTAACTTTGTCGGCAAAAATAACATTACGCATTATGTATTACACATCGTATACCCGATTACGCATTACGCATTACGCATTATGTATTATAGGGTTGTTTCTGCCATTGTTGGTATGGGGCAAGACGTATAGTCCGAAGGATGTGCCCGACCCGAAAAAGAGCGGACAGTGGGAGTATGTGAGCAACCCCGACGGTATCATCGGTGAGGAAGATGTGGTGTACCTGAACAAGTGCGCCCGCATGCTGGAAGAAAAGACCCAAGCCGAAATGGCAGTGGTGGCGATACAGAGTATCGGCGATCAGGATATGTTTGACTTTACCTATCAGTTGTTTCAACTGTGGGGTGTCGGCAAGGAGGGCAAGAATACCGGTGTACTGGTATGCTTTGTACTGGATTCGCACGACATACGTATTATGACGGGGCAGGGTATCGAGGGGGTGCTGCCCGATGCGGTGTGCAAACGGATTATCGAAGAGGATATGATTCCCTCGTTCCGCGAGGAGAAATACGGCGAGGGGTTGTGCCTCGGTGCGCTGCGGATTTACGAGAAATGCACATCGGGGGATGCTCCTGAGGAACTGCTCAATATGAAATCCGTTACCCGCCGCAACAAGGTGCAGCAGGAGGAAGAACCATCGTGGTTGGGTTCGCTGATTGGCGGAAAAGTAAAAGAGGTGGTGCGGGAGATTCTCTTTGTTTTTTTAGTTATTATTGTACTTATTGCCCTTTCCTGTTGGGCTGTCTATCACTCCCATAAATGTCCGAAATGCGGCAGACACACGCTCAGCACCCGCCAGAAGACGCTTGTCGCCGCCACGTATGCGGCAACGGGGGTGGGTTTGACTATCAAGAGTTGCAAGCACTGCGGCTACAAGCACGAGGAGAGATTTACCATCCCGAAACTGACCAAGACCACCACCTACACGGGCGGCGGGCATTATGGTGGCGGACACCACCATAGCAGCGGCAGTTCGTTTGGCGGCTTCGGCGGTGGCAGTTGGGGCGGCGGCAGCACGATGGGTGGCGGTGCCGGGGGTAAGTGGTGATGTTTCTATTCTGAAGATTTGCCGTTCATTGTCTATTGCAAAGTCCGGTGGATGTCGGGTGGATGTCGGGTGGATAGCCTTTCCTCGGTTGGTAAAAATGCGGGGTAGGAGTGGCAAAATGAAGAAAAATGGGAAAAATGCGCAAGAGTACCAGCACAGACGAAAAAATTGTTGTATCTTTGTAGCAGTTTTTTTAAATGCACAATGCATAATGCACAATGCGTAATTTACAAATTTACAAACTTACAAATTTACAAATTATGAAGAAACTTATTCCTTGGATTGTTGTATTAGCCGTAGTGGCACTGATTGGTATCTGGTTTGCGGGCGATTACAACGAGATGGTGAGCAAAGAAGAGAGTGTGGAAACATCGTGGGGCGATGTACAGACCTATTACCAGCGTCGTGCCGACCTGATTCCAAATCTGGTGAATACCGTCAAAGGCTATGCGGAACATGAGAACACCACTCTGCAGGAGGTAATAGAGGCGCGTGCAAAAGCCACTCAGATAACCGTTGACCCTGCGAATGCTACCCCCGAACAGTTGGCAGCATATCAGTCGGCGCAAGGCGAGTTGAGCCAAGCACTCGGGCGATTGATGGCTATTTCGGAGGCATACCCTGACCTGAAAGCCAACACTAATTTCCGCGACTTGCAGGCACAACTGGAGGGAACGGAAAATCGTATTGCAGTGGCACGGCAGAACTACAACGAGAAAGTAAAAGATTTCAACACCTATATCCGCCGTTTTCCGAAAAACATCGTGGCATCGATATTCGGTTTTGAGAAAAAGAACTACTTTGAGGCGGATACTGCGGCAGCAAAGGCACCCGAGGTGAATTTTTGATTACGACAAAGAACGGAACGTGGAACAAAGAACAATGAATAAAGGACAAAGAACAAAGAAAGAAATGACTTTGAGCCGGAAGTGTTTTGTCTTTTGTTCTTTAGTCTCGGGGGCGGTCTTTGTTCTTTAGCGGAACGAAGTGGAGCGGTCTGACAAGAAATGATTGAGATAAAAGAAGAAACGGTGTATGCAGTGCTGGTGGGGTTGATTACCCCGGAGCAGTCGGAAGAACGCACCAAAGAGTATTTGGACGAGTTGGCTTTCTTGGCGGATACGAACCATATCGTACCCGTCAAGCGTTTTGTACAGCGTCTGGAGCAACCGAACACAAGTACCTACGTAGGTGAAGGCAAGTTGCAGGAGATAAAAGAGTATATAAACTCCCCCGCCCCCCTCAAAGAGGGGGTACAATCAGTACAGCCGTCGAGCCCCTCCTTTGGAGGGGTTGAGGAGGTCGGGACGAATCGTCGTGTTATCTCTGTCGTCATTTTCGATGACGAACTCTCGCCCCGCCAGTTGCGCAATATAGAGCGGGAACTGAACACGCTGCCCAACGGCAAGATGGGGCAGGTACGGGTAATGGACAGGACGATTCTTATCTTGGAGATTTTTCTGCAACGGGCGCAGACCAGTTACGCCAAGACGCAGGTGGAGATGGCTCACCTGCAGTATATGCTTCCCCGACTGACCCGAATGTGGTCGCACCTTGACCGTCAGCGTGGTGGCGGCACAACGAGCCGTGGTATGGGTGAAACCCAGATTGAGGCGGACAAGCGGATTATCGGTCAGCGTATTGCCCTGCTGCGCGAAGACCTGAGAAAGATAGACAAACAGATGGCGACCCAGCGGCAGAACCGCGGCAAGATGGTGCGTGTGGCACTGGTGGGTTATACCAACGTGGGCAAATCGACGTTGATGAACCTGCTGAGCAAATCGGACGTGTTTGCCGAGAACAAACTCTTTGCCACACTGGATACCACGGTGCGAAAGGTTACGATAGACAACCTGCCTTTCCTGTTGAGCGACACGGTGGGATTTATCCGCAAACTGCCGCACCACCTGGTGGAATCGTTCAAATCGACCTTGGACGAGGTGCGCGAGGCGGACTTGCTGATACACGTGGTGGACATCTCGCACCCGAACTTCGAGGAGCAGTATGAGGTGGTGGAAAAGACGATCAACGACCTGCTGACCCGCAAGGAGGTAGTGCAGGATGGCAAACCGTGGTCGGGCAAGAACAAAGAGAAGCACGTGGAGAAACGCGTGGCGGATATACCGCGTATCGTGGTTTTCAACAAGATAGATGCTTTTACCTACACGCCCAAAGAGGAGGACGATCTGACACCCGTGCGCCGAGAGAATATATCGCTTGAGGAGTTGCAACGGACATGGATGGCGAAACTGCAGGACGATTGTATCTTTATCTCGGCGAAGAACAAAGACAATATAGAGGCGTTGAAACAGTTGATGTACGACCGTATCAAGGCGATACACGTGAAACGGTACCCGTACAACGACTTTATCTTCCAGCGGTACGAATAGGGGCGCTATTTTGGATAAAGAACGTGGAACAAAGAACGAAGAATAAAATGGTGTTGAACAGTCGAGAGTATTTTGTTCATTGTCTTTCAGCCTTTGTTCTTAAGTCCTAACAGGACGGTCAAATAACTAAATATACAATGACAAAGTACATTTTTGTAACCGGTGGTGTGGCTTCCTCGTTGGGGAAGGGAATCATCGCTGCCTCGTTGGGTAACCTGCTCAAAGCCAGAGGTTTCCGAGTAACGAACCAAAAATTGGATCCGTATATCAACGTGGATCCGGGGACGCTCAACCCCTACGAGCACGGTGAATGTTACGTAACGGAAGACGGGCATGAGGCAGACTTGGACCTCGGACACTACGAGCGTTTCTTGGACGTGCGTACCCACAAGGCAAACAACATCACTACGGGACGTATCTATCAGACGGTGATTGAGAAAGAGCGTCGTGGTGATTTCCTCGGCAAGACGGTGCAGGTAGTGCCGCATATCACCGATGAGATTAAACACCAGATACGCCTTTTGGGCGAGACGGGCAAATATGACTTTGTCATTACGGAAATAGGAGGTACGGTGGGCGATATCGAGAGCCTGCCCTATATTGAGGCGGTGCGCCAGATGCGCTGGGAACTCGGACGCGACTGCTGCTGTGTTCATCTTACCTATGTGCCGTATCTGGCTGCCGCCAAGGAACTGAAAACCAAGCCGACGCAGCACTCGGTGAAAGACCTGCAGCAAGAAGGCGTGCAACCCGATATTATCGTGCTGCGTACCGAACATACTATTCCGCAGGATGTGCGCCGCAAGGTGGCGTTGTTTTGCAATGTGGCACAGGACTGCGTAGTACAATCGATAGATGCGCCGACTATCTACCGTGTGCCGCTCAATATGCTGGCAGAGGGGCTGGATATGGCGGTACTGCGTTGTACGGGTTTTGACATAGACAAAGTGCCTGCGCCCGATATGACCCGTTGGAATACCTTTTTGCAGCACTTGGAGGGTGCCAAAGAGGAGGTGCGGATTGCTATCGTGGGCAAGTATGTGCAACTGCAGGACGCCTATAAGTCAATACGCGAATCGCTGACCCATGCAGCGGCATACAACGACCGCAAACTGGTGCTGACGTCTATATTGAGCGATGATCTGACGGCGGAGAATGTAGCCGGGAGGCTGGCGGGGCAGCAGGGTATTGTGATTGCGCCGGGGTTCGGTTCGCGCGGCGTGGAGGGCAAGTTTGTTGCACTCAAATATGCCCGCGAAAACAAGATACCATGCTTTGGTATCTGTATGGGAATGCAATGTATGGCGATTGAATTTGCCCGTGATGTACTTGGGTATTCCGATGCCAACTCTACGGAGTTTGACCCGCAGACCACGCACAATGTGATTGATATGATGGAGGCACAGAAACAGATGGTCAACAAGGGCGGTTCGATGCGTCTGGGGGCGTATCCGTGCCGGCTGAAAAAGGGCAGCAAAGTGGAGCAGATCTACGCTCCTTTGCTGAAAGACAATAGCGATATTATCTATGAGCGTCATCGCCATCGCTATGAGTTCAATCATGACTATCAGGTAGATTTTGAGCAGCACGGAATGGAGTGTGTGGGCATCAATCCCGAATCGGGATTAGTGGAGATACTGTGTCTTAAAGACCATCCGTGGTATATCGGCGTGCAGTTCCACCCAGAATATTCGTCCACTGTGCTTCACCCGCATCCGCTGTTTGTAGACTTTGTCAAGGCGGCAACCAAAGTAAATTTGTAAAATGTGTAAGTGCGTAAATTTGTAAATTATGCGAAGTGTAGAACTGAATAACTGTGTTTTCGACGAGTATATTCCTGTGAATAAGATACAGGAGGCGGTGAAAGCCGTAGCGGAGCGTATCAATACAGACTATGCAGGGCGCGAACCGCTGTTTGTCTGCGTACTGAACGGAGCCTATATCTATGCCGCTGACCTGTTCCGCTCCATCAATCTCCATTCAGAGATAACCTTTGTTCGGCTCAAATCGTATGAAGGGACATCCACAACGGGCAATGTACGAATGATTGTTCCGCTGCAAGAGGAGGTAAGAGGCCGCGATGTGATTGTGGTAGAAGATATTGTGGATACGGGTATCACGATGCACGGCTTCAAGCAGTTGCTTCGTGAGCAAGGCGCACGTTCTGTGGCTGTTACGGCGTTTCTCTTCAAACCCGAAGCATTGCAGCACTCCGACTCGGAGCCAGAGTATGTGGCATTCCGTATTCCGAGAAAATTTATTCTTGGTTACGGGTTGGATTACGACGGCTATGGGCGCAATTTGGATGCGGTATATGCCCTGCGCGACTGATTTTATTTGGCAATATCAGAAATAAGTTGTATCTTTGCGCAAAATAGAAATACCTAAAAAGGAAAATAATATGAATGAAGAACTGACACGTGTGATGGCCGTAGCCCAGTCGTGGCTTGACGGCAATTATGATGCCGAGACGAAGGCACAAGTGAAAGCAATGATGGATGCCGAGGATAAAACGGAACTCATTGATAGTTTTTATCGTACCTTGGAGTTCGGTACGGGCGGTTTGCGCGGTATTATGGGACCGGGTACCAACCGTATGAACAAGTATATCGTGGCACAGGCTACACAGGGTTATGCCAACTATCTGCTTAAGGTACAAGCCGAGAACGGCTTCAAGAATGTGCAGAACGGGCAGGTGGCTGTGGTGGTAGGGCATGACTGCCGCAACAATGGTCGTCTGTTTGCTGAGACCGTTGCCCATGTGTTCTCTGCCAATGGCATCAAGGTGTATCTGTTTGAGAGCCTGCGTCCTACACCGGAAGTAAGTTTCGCTATCCGTCGCTTGAAATGCCAGGGCGGTGTGAATGTTACTGCGAGTCATAACCCGAAAGAGTACAACGGTTATAAAGCATATTGGGAGGACGGTTCGCAGGTGCTCCAACCGCATGACCAGGGTATCATCAATGAGGTGAACAAAGTGAAGATGGAGGATGTAAAATGGGAAGGCAACAAAGACCTGATTGAGATTATCGGCGGAGAGATTGACTACGACTATATGATGGCGGTGAAGACCGTGATGATTGATCAGGATGTGATTCTGCGCCAAAGCGACCTGAATATCGTTTATACGCCGTTGCACGGGGCTGGGCGTCAGATTGTACCGATGTGCCTGCGCTCATGGGGTTTTCAGAACATTCACGTAGTGCCCGAGCAGATGGTGATTGACGGCAACTTCCCGACGGTGGTCAGTCCAAACCCCGAGAACGCAGAGGCGATGACGATGGGTATGAAACTTGGTACGAAACTGAATGCCGACCTGGTGATTGCCAGCGATCCCGATGCTGACCGCTTGGCTGTCGTATGCCGCGATGACGAGGGCAAATGGGTGATCATCAACGGTAACCAAACCTGTATGATGTTTGCGTACTACAACATCAAAGCCTTGAAACGTCTTGGCAAGATGCGTCCGGAGAACTATTTGGTGAAAACTATCGTTACCAGCGAGGTGATCCGCCGTATTGCTGACAAAGAGGGGGTTACGCTTACCGACGAATATACGGGTTTCAAGTGGATTGCCAACCGTATCCGTATGTGGGAGGGTACACACAAGTATATTGGCGGCGGCGAGGAGAGTTTCGGCTGGCTTGGTTATGATGCTGTGCGCGATAAATGTGCGCCTTCTGCCATCTGTCTGATTAGCGAAATTGCTGCATATGCCAAAGATCAGGGTATGTCGCTTTACGAGTACCTTCTCAATATATATAAGGAGTTCGGCTTTCAACGTGAGACAACTATCAATGTGGTGCGCCCCGGTAAGGCAGGTGCAGAGGAAATACAGCAGATGATGGCGAACTATCGCCAGAACCCTCCTAAGGAGATCGCAGGCGAGAAAGTGATCCGTATGAAAGATTATAAGTCGCTGGTAGAGAAAGACCTTGTGGATGGCGAATGGAAAGAGCAACCGATTACGATGGCGCTTAACGCTACCAGCAATGTCCTGCAGTTCTTCACCGATGGCGGACTGAAAGTAAGTGTCCGTCCGTCCGGTACGGAACCGAAGATCAAGTTCTATTTCGAGATACCTGCCGATATGCCTACTACGGCAGACTACAAAGCCGCTACAGCAGCCGCTGAAGCCCGTGTGCCGGCTATTAAGGCTAGTTTGGGATTGGAATAAATTAGACGAGACTGAAGTGCGAAAAAGAGAGGTCGCTCATTAGGGCGATCTCTCTTTCGTATATGAATCGTATGATAACTTGGTGATGAACCAAATAATAAGTAAGGTTGCGTTTGATTTGCTGTAGAGTAGGCAAAACAATAAACGACTTGCTAAAAAGGCAAGTCGTTTATTGTTTGTGGGCGTTTACGGATTCGAACCGCAGACCCTCTGCTTGTAAGGCAGATGCTCTAAACCAGCTGAGCTAAACGCCCTTTTCATCATTGTGGAGAACCTCATCAGGTTAATTCCTTCCCGAAAGCGAGTGCAAAGGTACTGCTTTTTTCTGAACCGTGCAAATGTTAGTGCATTTTTTTTGCAAAAAAATGCCAGTTGAACCATTTTTGATACTGCCAGCGGTAAAATACCATATATAGTAGTCCTGTTATGAGCAGTCCGACGCACATACCGCCCAATACATCGGCGGCAAAATGTTGCGATAGATAGATGCGCGAGTAGCCACCGAGGGCAGCAAGGAAGAAACAAAGAGCCTGAAGGACGAAATTTGTGAATTTGTAAGTTTGTAAATTTGTAAATTGATTTGCGTACTTATGCAGTAAGTTGGTACTGATAATACAAAGGGCAAAGAATAGTGCAAAGAAGGTGGTGGTATGTCCGGACGGGAAAGAATAGAAACGGCTCATAGTAACACCGTCCACAAGCGGGAGTTGTATGTCAGGATAGTTGGCAGCGAAATAGGTCATCGGACGCGGTGCATCGGCAATACGTTTGAGTATTTGTGTAGCAAGTCCGGACAGGAGTGTGCCAGAAAGAGTAAATACCGCCCAACCTATTTTGTAGAACAGCAGAGCAATGCATACGATATAGGGTACCCATTCGCCAATTTGAGTATAGTATTTGTAGAAAGTATCAAGTAAGGGGGTATGGCGGTTGCAGAGAAGCAGGTGCAGTTCGGCTTTTGGGATGCATAGCAGACAAATACTCAATGCTATTATCAGCATAAGGCAGAGCGTAAGAAAAACACTGTTCCGGCGGAGAAAGTTCATAGGTTGCAAATGATAAAACGCTACAAAGGTACGAAATAAACGGCGTAATGCCAAATAAAAATCGGCTGCTTGACGAAATCAGGCAGCCGACTTTTATTATTCTATCTTTCTATTATTCAGTAGGGATGTCTTTATTGATATTCTCGCTGCCAATAAGCGCATAGAATAGGATGTAGAGGAGACCGATGATGGGGACTATGTAGGAAAGCAGGTAGCCTACGTGGTCGGCAAGCATATTCTGGAAGAAAGGCAGGATACCGCCACCGCAGACGAGTGCCATAAAGATACCGCTGGCAGCGGGGGTATATTTACCGAGTCCTTCGGCAGCGAGATTGAAGATGGCACCCCACATCACGCTGGTCATCAGACCGCAGAGGAACATAATAATCATACTGATAGGCAACTCAACCCCCTTGAAGGTAACGACCCAAGTCTCGGGGAAGAACATCACGCAGAGAAGCATCACGATAGCTGTAGCGGAAACGGCAGCGAGCATAGGCTTGCTGCTGACCTTACCCCCGATAGCACCACCGAGGAGACGTCCGCACATCATCATCAGCCAATAGAGACCGACTACGGTACCCGCAATAGCAGGACCAACCAAAGGATCATTGGACATATAGAGGTTTGCGGTGTTCGGAATACCCACCTCAACACCGACATAGAAGAATATGGCGATAGCACCAAGCACAAAATGGCGGAACGACATCGGGGTGTATTTGTCCTTGTTGAGACGTGCGGCTGCACGCTGTTCGGCAGTCTCAATATGCGGTTCGGGGATATTGGTGAAGAATATAACCAAGAAAGCGACCACGAAGATGATCATTGCAGTGAGCATAGCAGGGGCAGCATCGGAAACAGAGGCGGTGCTTGCCTGCCCCCCGATAAGATAACCCAAGAAAATAGGTGCGATAGTACCTCCGATAGAGTTGCACGAACCACCGAACTGAATCAACTGGTTGCCGCGCTTGCCACCGCCCCCGAGGGTATTCAGCATAGGGTTGACCACGATATTGAGGAGACACATAGAGAAACCGGCGATGAATGCACCGAGTACATAGACGCCGAAACTTTCGGCATAGCCGCTCAGCCACTGTACACCGACACCGATGAAGCCGACGGTTACTGCCAGCAGAGAGGTGAATTTGTAGCCTGTGCGCTTAAGAATGATACCACCGGGAATACCCATACAGGCGTAGGCAATGAAATTGGCGAGTGTACCGAGTTGTGACATAGCATTCGATGCACCGAACTGGTTTTTCACGATGACGCCCATCGAACCTGCAAAGTTGGTAACGAAGGCAATCATAAAAAAGAGGAGAAACATCACTACAATTGGCAGTATGTTTCGGGACTGATTGTTACTCATAGTATATTGTTTTTTATCGTTTAATGACGGAGATGTATGGAAAATCTAGAAAAACCAGAAGATCTAGAAGATCTAGAGGATCTAGAAGAACTAGAAGAACTAGAAGAACTAGAAGAACTAGAAGAACTAGGGTATCTACTATAGATTATTTTGTAAGAAAAGCATCAGGCGGCGGTGGAGATGGGTGTAGTTGTTGCGTTTCTTGAGGAAATGGTTGTCATCGGGATAGATCTGCATCTCGAACTGCTTGTTTGCCTGAACGAGGGACTCTATATATAATAAGGTGTTCTGTGCGTGGACGTTGTCGTCGGCGAGACCATGCACGATGAGCAGTTTGCCGTTGAGCCGGTCGCCTTTGTCGGTAAGGTTGCTTAGGTTGTAGCCACTCTCGTTGACTTGCGGGCGGCGCATATACCGCTCGGTGTAGGCAGAATCGTAGAGCCGCCAGTCGGTAACAGGAGCGATGGCGATGCCGCAACGGAAGGGGCTGTCGGGTCGGGACATGGTAGTGAGTGTCTGGAAGCCACCGTAACTCCAGCCGCAGAGGCATAGACGGTCAGCATTGACATAGGGCAATGATTGGAGATAGCGGGCAGCACTGATCTGGTCTTGTGCCTCGACCTGACCGAGTTGCATATAGGACGCATTGCGGAATGCCCGTCCTCGGCAGTCGGTACCGCGTCCGTCCACACAGGCAACGATATAGCCCTCGTGGGCGAGGTAGTACTCCCAGCGCTTGTGCCATAGGTCGAGGACCCGCTGGCTCTGCGGCCCCGAGTACTGAATCATCAGAACGGGGTATTTCTTGGTCTTATCGAAGTCTTTTGGGAGGAGTAACCAACCATTGAGCAGATCGCCCCGCTCAGTAGTGAACGAGAAAAAGGTTTTTTCGGGAATACTGAGAGCCGCCCAGTCCTTTGCCACGTCGGCATTGTCTTCCAATACTTTGACTTTGCGCTTGGAGCCGTCTTTGGAGAGGGTATAGAGCGTGTAGGTGTTCGGTTGGCTGACAGACCGGTAGTTGTCTATCATCTGGCGGTAGTTGTCCGAGAAAAAGAGGTCGTGGGTACCCTCACCGTCGGTGAGCCGGACAGGCGTACCTTTTTTGAGGGAAAGCATATAGCCCTGACGCGTCTGCGGGGTGGCAGCGGCTTGATAATAGAGTGTTTGGGTGGATTCGTCGAAAGCGTAAATGGCGGTCAGGTCGGTGCCGTCGGGCGTCAGTTGCTTTTGCTGAATGCCCTGTGCGGAATAGAGGTATGCCGCACGCCAGCCACTTTTCTCGCTGAGGACGATGAAACGGTTGTCGGAGAGCCATTGCCATTGGTCGAACAACTCATAGTCTATGAAATAGTCGCGGCTCTCTTCTTTGTAGAGAGGACGGGAGACGGTGGAGCGGGAGTTGCAGAGCAGGACATCCATGCGGGTCTGGTCGCGGTTGAGACGGAGTACTGCCAATTCGGCGGGTTGCTCGGTCTTGCCCTGCATAACGGGGTTTGTCCAGCGCAGGCGGGGTAGATAGACATCCTCATCGGGGTCGTGTGTCTGCATGGTGCGAATGGTCTTGTTACGAATATCATAGACGCAGACGGAGACCTGTGCATTGGGTTCACCGGCTTTGGGGTAACGAAGGGAGGCTTCGCGGGGGTAGGTAGTTCCTAAAAATTCCTGCCACGTAAAAGTGGGGACATGGGTTTCGCCAAGACGGACAAATGCCAGTTGCTTGGAGTCGGGCGAGAAAGCAAACAGGCAGGTAACGCCGAATTCCTCCTCGTAGAGCCAGTCGGCGATGCCATTGATGATTTCGGGGTTCTCATCGTGGGTAACGGCTACTTCGGTGCCGAAATCGAGTTTGTGCAGATAGAGGTTGTTGCCTTTGGCAAAGGCGATGTAACGCCCATCGGGAGAGAGAACGGCATCGCGCACGAGTGTATCGCTCAGGTGCTTGCGCGTACCTTTCTGTGTATCAACGATGTAGTAATCGGCAAGGAAGGAGCGGCGGAACAACTGCTGTTCGTTCTCGTATTCAAGGCGGTAACGACCGGTAGAGGTGTTGCCGAGAATGCTGTCGGTTTGCTCAACGGAAAGTTTGCGGGCATTGTATTTGCCGTCCAAGATGTCGGTCAGCAGATCGGCGTGCAATCCGGTCGATAGCACCACTGCAAAAAGAAGCGTGTATATCCGTTTTTTCATAAGTATTCTCCTTTGCCGCAAAGCGGCAAGAAATCTAAATAAATCTTTTACATTTTGTATTCCTATAATTGCCTTAAATCTTATTCGCCTGCGGCGGAGAAGTTGGCACTAATAGTTATAGGTTCGGTATGGAAAAATACAACATTTTTGAATGGGCAGGTGAGGCTTATCCACAGGGTATCCACCCGACATCCACCTGACAATTCAACTATTGCGCAAAGATAGGAAAAATAAATCATTTATGCAAATGTATGGTCTTTTTGCCATTTACGATGTACAATTTGTAAATTCCTATTTGCAGAGTTTGTTGTATGTCGTTTCCTCCGGTTATCAAGTGAATATCGGAGCGTTTCGGGTAGGAAGTGTAGCGGGTAGGTGATTCGTTTACAGGTGCTTCGTAAAGAAGGGCTTGGTAAACCAGTGTATTGCCGTTGAGACGTACGATTTTGCCGCAATAGTTTTTGTCGGCATCGACATCGATCCACAGGGCGGACACCATATCGCCTTGGGCATCCGGCAGGAAGAAAGCGATGGTTTCATCGGGCAAGACACGATACCGCCAGCGGGTGGGGGTGTCGGACAGTTTGTTGTTTTTACAACCGATTGACTGCGAGGACGAAAGGTGGGTGATGGTAGCGGTACTGTCAGCGGAAAAATCGATGTAATAGACCATCTCGGGCGCAATATCGAATGTGCGCTCGTACCACAGGCTGTCGGTGGTAGCGAGAGTGATTTCCCGGGCAGGGATGGCAGAGGCGGATATGGCACCTGTATAAACTGCGTTGAGAACGGGAAAGGCAATGGCGTAATAACCGCTTTGGCAGTCGGTGCGCTGCAAGAGATCGGGTGTTTGGATGTCATCGGAATAGACCGCATAGAGGGTGCCGTCTTGGCGGGGGTGATAGACCGTTTCGGGGGCATAGATTTGCGGGCGGACGGTAGTTTTCTCGATGGGACTTTCTGCCCAGCCGAGGAATTTCCAACCATCTTCATTCGGGAGGGCAGGTAGTATGATGCCTGCCCCGGTTTGAGTCTCTGTCAGGCGGGAGTGTAAACCTGTCTCTGTTTGCAAATCAACGGAATACGGACGTAAGGCGGCTTTTTGCCAGACAATGTCGTATCGGGCGATGTAGAGCGAGTTGGTGGTGGCGTCGATGCGAATAGTGATGTTGCCGTCGGTGGCTTTGACTACAGGGTTGAACGTGTGGGGAATGTCCATTGAGTCGGTGGTGTAGGTGCCACTCCATTGGTCGAAACCGCTGTTGGCGATACTCCAGACGGTTTGCCCGTCCACTGTCATTTGCAGCGTGCCCGCACCCGCAGACTTGTTGGAACGCATAGAAAGGGTAACAGATTGGATTTCTGTGTTTTGCCAGCCTGATAGGGTGAGTGTGGCGGATTGTCCTGCGGTCATCTGTCCTTTTCTGCCGGTGCAGACATATTCGGTGGTGGCATCTTCGGGGAGGATGCCGCTTGTGGATACTTTTTTGTTGGTTTCGACGGTAAATGTGGTGATTAGGGCAATAAGAGCAAACATAAAAAATCAATTTATCCACAAAGGTAAAGTGAATTTTACACATTGGCAATTTTTCGATGAATAAAAGGCAATAATTTTCGTATATCGGAAAAATATCGTAACTTTGCACGCATTTTATGTGGGTAGGTGTGGTGTCCTATGCCGCAAACGGCAAGAAATATAGGTAAATCTTTGTTTTTACATCCATAAATTGCTATAAATCTTATTCGCCTACGGCGGCAAAGCAAGGCAATTTGCTTATATTGACTTGATAGTGTATTAAAAAATGTAAATCTTTTTTGAGTGGAAGGACATACTATCCTATGCGTATCCTAAGCGCATCCTATAACGATTTAGAGGTGAGACGGAATAAAAGATAAAAACAAAAATATATTAACATTTATGCAACAAATCAAACTGAAACGTGGTTTGGACATACCTTTTGAAGGCGCGGCAGCATTGACGCTTGGTAGCGTGAATCGTCCTGCGGTCTATCATATTGTGCCCGACCATTTCGCCGGCATTACACCGAAACTGATGGTGCATGAAGGCGACAGCGTGAAGGCGGGTTCTCCCCTGTTTCACGACAAGGCATTTGAGCAGATGTTGTTTACATCGCCTGTAAGCGGTAAGGTAGTGGCTATAGTCCGCGGCGACCGCCGGAAAGTGATGTCGATTGACATTGAGGCAGATGCCAGCATTGCGTATGAGACGTTTGATAAGTCTGCTGATATCAAGTCCCTGCTGCTCCAGTCGGGTCTTTGGTGTCTTATCAAGCAGCGTCCTTACGACTGCATTGCTATGCCGAGCAAGCAACCGAAGGCTATTTTTGTCTCGACTTTCGACAGTGCACCCGTGGCACCGGATTATGAGTGGGTGCTGAAAGGGCGGCTGGCAGAATTGCAGGCGGCTGTAAGTGCACTGAGCAGTGTGGCTCCCGTGTATGTTGGAATAAAAGGCGGCGCGAAAGCCACTGAGTTCCGCGAGTTGAAAGACTGCACTCTGTATGAGGTGTTCGGTTCGCACCCTGCAGGCAATGTGGGCGTACAGATCAACCATGTGGCACCGATTGCCAAAGGCGAGACGGTTTGGACGATCAACATACAAGATCTTGATCTGATAGGTCGCTTGCTGACCAAGGGCATTGTGGATATGCAGAAGAAAGTGGCTTTGACGGGTCCGCTGGCTTATGGCGCACAATATTATAATGTGTTGCCAGGCATGCCTGTAACGGAGATATTCCGCAGTAATGTAATGACAGGTGAGCCTGTTCGCTATGTGGCAGGCAATGTGCTGAGCGGTCATCAAGTTGGTTTGGACGAGATGATCAGCATTTACGACAATCAGTTTACGGTATTGGACGAGGGAACTGAGAATCATGAGTTTATGGGTTGGATGATGCCGCGTTTCGATGAGTTCAATGCTAGTTGCACCGACCCCGCCAAGATGTTTGACTGCGCCTTTACTCGTTGGCTGTTCGGCAAGAAACACTATGAGTGGGATGCTCGTCTGAAGGGTGGTCGCCGTGCGATTATCGTGAGCGGTCAGTACGACAAAGTGTTCCCGATGGATATCTATCCCGAATACCTGATAAAGGCAATGATTGCGGGCAACATCGACAAAATGGAGGCTTTGGGTGTGTATGAAGTGGCTCCCGAAGACTTTGCGCTTTGCGAGTATGTCTGCACCTCGAAGATGCCGCTCCAGGCAATAGTAAGAACCGCATTGGATAACTTAAAAAAGGAGATTGAGTGATGTTTAACGGTTTATATAAATTGGTAGAGAAACTTCGCCCGACCTTCGATGAAGGCGGCAAGTTGCACGCACTCCACTCGTTGTTCGACGGTTTTGACACGTTCCTGTTCACCCCGAACACGACTTCAAAGCGCATTGGCACACAAATCCACGACGGTTCGGACTCCAAACGCACGATGATTATCGTGGTTTTGGCACTCGTTCCCGCCATGTTGTTCGGTATGTTCAATGTCGGTTACCAGCACCTGTTGGCTACAGGCGAGTTGGTTCGCGGTGGAATGACCTGTGCATTGTGGTGGAAGGCATTCGGCTTCGGTTTTTTGGCTGTACTGCCTTATATCATAGTCAGTTACACAGTCGGACTCGGTATCGAGTTTACGGTAGCACAATGGAAAAAAGAAGAAATTCAAGAGGGTTTCCTCGTTACAGGTTTCATCATTCCGCTGATTGTGCCAATCAACACTCCGCTGTGGATGGTGGCTATTGCTACTGCTTTTGCGGTGATTTTTGCTAAAGAGGTGTTTGGCGGTACGGGCTATAATATCTTCAATGTGGCTCTTATCGCACGCGCGTTCCTATTCTTTGCCTACCCGACGCATATGACGGGTGATGCAGCCTTTGTCCGCACCGGCGGCACTTGGGGCTGGGACGGCGGCAAGACCCTTGTGGACGGCTTCTCGGGCGCAACGCCTCTGACACAGATTGCCACCACAGCCGACACCCATCTGATGCCCGTGGATTTCTGGACTGCTTTCAACGGCTTGATACCCGGTTCGGTGGGTGAGACCTGCTGCTGGGCTATCCTGCTCGGTGCGCTGTTGCTGCTGACGACGGGTGTGGCTTCGTGGAAGACGATGCTCAGTATCTTCGTAGGCGGCGGACTGACCGCGTGGTTGTTCAATGTCTGCGGTCCGGACACGGCTGCGGCACACTTCCCATGGTATATGCATCTGGTAACTGGCGGTTTCGCTTTCGGTGCCGTGTTTATGGCTACTGACCCTGTTACATCAGCTCGCACGGAGTGCGGTAAGTGGATTTACGGTTTCCTCATCGGTTTCATGGCAGTGGTTATCCGCGTACTCAACCCCGGTTATCCCGAGGGTATGATGCTTGCCATCCTGCTGATGAATGCTTTTGCCCCGCTCATCGACTGGTGCGTGGTACAAGTGAATATCAAACGTCGTATGAAACGCGCTAAAATCTAAGAAATATGGCACAGAAGAAATTTGTATGCTCCGTATGTGGCTATGTCCACACCGGTGATAATGCACCCGATGAGTGCCCGCAGTGCCACCAAAAAGGTGTGTTTACAGAACAGAAGAAAAAAGGACTTGACACCAACAGCAATGTCTATACCATAGTGTATGCAACGGTGATTGTGGTGATTGTGGCGATTTTGCTGGCAGTAGTGAGCCAAGTACTTAGTCCGCGCCAGAAGGCGAATGCGCTGCTTGACCAACAGAAGCAGATTCTGGTAGCCCTCAATCAGGACTACTCGAAGGCTGACCCTGCGGCTATGTATAAGGAGTTGGTAAAAGACTCGACCGTGAACGGTCTGCCGCTGTATGTGGCAACGATTGACGGCAAGACGAAGTATGTACTCAAACTTCACGGAACGGGTCTGTGGGGTGGTATCGGTGGCTACTTGGCATTGAACGATGACAAGAACACCATCTTCGGTATCAACTTCAACCACGAGAGCGAGACCCCGGGTCTGGGTGCTGAAATTGTGACCGCCAAGTTCCGCAACCAGTTCAACGGCAAGCACATACGCAACGCCGAGGGCAAGATTTGCTCGGTGGCTGTTCTAAAGGTCGGCAAGACGGCGGAGAACGGGCAGGAGCAGGTGGATGCCATTTCAGGCGCAACCATCACTTCGACTGGTGTGAATGATATGCTGGTGAACAACCTTGCCGAGTACGCCGAGTTTCTGAATGATTGTCAAACGAACAACTGCGCTGCTCCCTGCGAGGGTATTCAAGAGGGCGACGGGGGTGAACAAACAATGGAATAACTATGGCACTTTCACAAAAGACAAAAGAGGTCTTTCTGGGACCTCTGAATAAGAACAACCCTGTGGTTGTACAGATCCTGGGTATCTGTTCGGCATTGGCCGTAACGGTGCAACTCAAGCCTGCATTGGTGATGGGTATTGCGGTAACGATAATCGTGGCAATGTCCAACGTGATCATTTCGCTGATGCGCAAGACTATTCCGATGCGTATCCGTATCATTGTCCAATTGGTCGTTGTAGCGGCGTTGGTTACGCTGGTGAGCGAAGTGCTGAAAGCCTTTGCCTATGATGTGGCAATGCAGTTGAGCGTCTATATCGGACTTATTATTACCAACTGTATCCTGATGGGACGTTTGGAGGCGTTTGCGATGACGAATAACGTAAAGGATTCGTTCCTCGATGGTCTCGGCAATGGCTTCGGTTATGCTATCATCTTGGTAATCATCGCTTTCGTACGAGAACTGCTCGGAGCAGGCACACTGCTCGGCTTCCGCATTATCCCTGAGAGTTGGTATGTTGCCAACGGCGGTTGCTATGAGAACTGCGGTATGATGATGATGCCTGCAATGGCACTGATTCTGGTAGGTTGTATCATTTGGGCGCACCGCTCAATCAATAAGGAGGAGAAGTAATATGGAACATGCATTAAGTCTATTTGTTCGCAGCATCTTTGCTGACAACATGATTTTCGCATACTTTTTGGGTATGTGCTCATACTTGGCAGTATCAAAAGACGTTAAAACAAGTGCAGGTTTGGGTGTAGCCGTTACATTTGTACTGACTATCACGCTGCCTGTCAACTACTTGCTGCAGGTATATGTACTCAATCCTCTGAATTTGGGTTACCTGTCGTTTATCCTGTTTATCGCCGTTATTGCGGCTATCACGCAGTTGGTGGAGATGGTGGTGGAGAAATACTCGCCGTCGCTCTACTCGTCGCTGGGCATCTTCCTGCCGCTTATCGCCGTAAACTGTGCCATCATGGGTGGTTCGCTCTTTATGCAGCAGCGTATTCTGCTTGCGCCGGAAAATGCCAAAGCGATTGCCAATCTCGGCGATGCGTTTGCATACGCCATCGGTTCGGGTCTGGGCTGGATGCTGGCTATTGTCTGCCTGGCAGGTATCCGTGAGAAAATGGAGTACAACGATGTGCCGAAACCTTTGCAGGGACTGGGTATCACCTTTATCACTGTAGGTCTGATGGCTATGGCATTTATGTGTTTCTCGGGTCTTAATATCTAATAGGAGGAAACAGAAACCCATTTATGAAGAAATTCCCCATTATCATATTGGCGATATCGGCTTTTACAGCATGCCAAAACACCCCTACGGACATCGTACAGAAAGAGATGCCCGTAGAGGACTATTCTGTACCTCAAGATAGTGCAAAGGCAAATTTCTCAGCAATTTCAAAGGAAACAGAAGGAGCAAAATCTTTCTTTTACTATTCTGCTGAAGAGTATTACGAAGAATATCCGGAAGAATTGAAATTAAGGTATCCATACACTTATATAATGAATAAGTATATGGATGTTGCTTTGGACTATATGGGACAATGGTACCCTGAATATGTTGAAATGGAAATAGCCGACAAAAAGGCTGTTTTTATGGATGCTGCCGAGTGTTTTCTGCCTGATGATAAAGAAAATATTGATTTGGAAGCAACACCCGATGATGAATTTTTCTCCAAATTGTATGTTGATTTGACGGAAGAACTCAACACTTTCCCAGTTATTCAAAGATATTTGGAGGAGGAAAATCCTATAGATTATGAGGATATTATCCTTCCTATGAAGGGTGGTATTGCATACAGTAAATTGAATATCCTATACTGCTATGAAAAGGATATTCAATTAGAACACCAGCAATATAGTAGTGATGATTACTACGAAGAGGATGAGTGTGGTTATCGTGACTACAGTATTCCCGCTCCCAGACATCTCGTCAGATACAACTTACTTTCAAAATGGTTGACTGATATTCGCTATCGTAACTACAAAGAAAGTTGTCCTGATATGGGAAATATGCGTGAAGCAATGGATGAGTGGGAAGCGGCTTCTGAATATGCTATCCGTTTTGTCGAAATACGAGATAATGGCTGGAATCGTTTCTCTTGGGGTATCGGTTGCAACTATCACGTGTGTATTTCTGATAATTGTTCTGATGACGCATGTGGTGTATCTTCTTTGGGCGCAGTACCTTGGGCATATGTACACATTGGAACATGAACAATGTCGTCCTGATCGAGATTGCTATATTAATGTATATTTCGAGAATATGACATGTACATCAAAGATACAATTCCACAAGTTTTTAGAGACATCAGCCACTGCCTATGGAAAATTTGATTTTGAATCAATTATGATGTATAGCAGTTATGCTTTCTCTAAAAATGGGGAACCAACGATGACAAAAAAGGATGGAACTCTTTTTGAGGCTCAAAGAGATCATTTGAGCGATGGGGATATAGAGCATATACGTCAAATATATTATTGATTATGAGTAGTATTCGCATTATTCTATGTCTATTGCTGTGTTGGATTGTTATTGGTTGCAATGGTCCGGATCCTTTTGATCCGCTGAATGAATTTCATATTCAAAATATGACGGCGGATTCGGTGGTATGCAAGTATCATTGTGTATTTTCCCACAAAGCCAATGAAATAAGTTTGGCAGGCGGCGAAAGGAATGTACTATACAAAGCGAATGAAAGTGATACTTTATCTACGTCAGGACTTCCTCACTACAACTTTAAGGATATGCTTTTTACCGATACAAAAGGCGATACATTGCTCTATATCAATCCGATAGTAGATAGTACGTGGGTAATATATGATACTACATTTTACCATAATGTATATGGCGGTCATAGATGGATATATAAATTTTACAAACAATGAATATAACAGCAATTCTTTATGCAGTAGGCGTCTTTTTGGCGGTGATACTGCTGCTTGTAATCATCCTATTGGTTGCAAAGAAGTACCTTGTGGCTTCAGGTAATGTGAAGATTACCATCAACGGCGACAAGGTTTATGAGGTACCCGCAGGCGGTACGTTGCTCAATACACTTGCAGAAGCAGGCGTTCATCTGCCTTCCGCTTGTGGTGGCAAGGGCTCGTGCGGTCAGTGCAAGTGCCAAGTGCTTGAGGGTGGCGGCGAGATTTTGCCCACCGAGACCGTTCATTTTACCCGCAAACAGCAGAAAGACCATTGGCGTCTGGGCTGTCAGGTCAAGGTAAAGAACGACATCTCGATGAAGGTACCGGAGTCGGTATTGGGTGTCAAGGAATGGGAATGCACCGTTGTTTCAAACAAGAACGTGGCAACCTTTATCAAGGAGTTCAAGGTGGCATTGCCCAAGGGCGAACATATGGATTTCCTTCCCGGCTCGTATGCGCAGATTAAGATACCTGCTTACGACATCTATTACAAAGACTTTGACCGCTCTTTGATAGGGGACTTGTACATTCCCGCATGGGAGAAGTTCGGTTTATTCAAACTGCATCAGAAGAACACCGAACCGACAATCCGTGCATACTCCATGGCTAACTATCCCGACGAGGGCGACATCATTATGCTGACCGTCCGTATCGCTACGCCGCCTTTCAAACCGAAAGACCAGTGTCCCAATGGACCGGAGTTTATGGATGTGCCTTGCGGTATTGCTTCCACCTATATCTTCTCGCTCAAGCCGGGCGACAAGGTGATTATGTCAGGTCCTTATGGTGATTTCCACCCAGTCTTCGACAGTAAGAAAGAGATGATTTGGGTAGGTGGCGGTGCCGGTATGGCTCCTCTGCGTGCACAGATTATGTATATGCTCAAGACCCTCAACACACGCGACCGCGAGATGCATTATTTCTATGGTGCACGCGCTATCGATGAAGTGTTCTTCCTGGACGACTTCCTCGAGTTGGAAAAGGAGTACCCGAACTTCCACTTCCACTTGGCACTCGATCGTCCCGACCCGAAGGCAGACGCTATGGGCGTGAAATACACTCCGGGTTTCATTGCACCGGTGCTGGGCGATACATATCTCAAGCAGCACGAGGCACCCGAGGACATTGAGTACTATCTCTGCGGTCCTCCTATGATGGCAAAGACTGTGCTTGACCTGCTCCACTCGCTCGGCGTAAGCGACGAGGATATCCGCTTCGATAACTTCGGAGGATAATAACATACTACGAATATCCTAGAAGGAATAATATTAGAGGTTGTCTGACAAATGTTGTCAGACAACCTCTTTTTTGTAGGTAGAAAAAGTATTTTTGCCAACTTGGTTTGGCAAAACGAGATATTTGAAAGGGATAAAATGAGGAATTGCGGGCAGAAAAAGGCGAAAAAATTTGCCTATATGGATAATTTATAGTAACTTTGCACGATTTTTCGCATAGAGTAGGCTTTCTTTAGCCGTGGGTTGGTGGTTATACTGCTGAGTATCAGCAGTATAGTGTGTACGCAAAAATGTAAGGGTATCCGGGTGCGGAATGCAATGGAAGTGATGATTTTATGATGAGCGGGAGGTATGATGGTGTAGATGGTGAGGATGGTGTTATGAGAGATGATACTCTTTATCAAAAGAAAATAATAAAATAATATACTACAATGTCAAAGATTTGTCAAATTACAGGCAAGAAAGCCATGGGTGGATGCAATGTGTCTCACTCAAAACGTCACACAAAGCGGACGTTTGATGTGAACCTATTCCGCCGCAAGTTCTACTGGGTAGAACAAGACACATGGATCGAGTTGAACGTGAGTGCAGCCGGTCTGAGAACAATTAACAAAATCGGTTTGGATGCTGCGTTGAAGCAGGCTGCCGAAAAAGGGTATCTTTACGAATAATTAAGGAGGTAAGACAATGGCAAAGAAATCAAAAGAAGCACGCGTTCAAGTAATCCTTGAGTGCACGGAGCAAAAAGCCAGCGGTGTTCCCGGTATGTCTCGCTACATCACCACCAAGAACCGCAAGAACACTCCTGATCGTTTGGAACTGATGAAATACAATCCCTATCTGAAGAAATATACTCTTCATAAGGAGATAAAGTAATTAACCGTAATTAGAAAGGCTTAGAACTATGGCAAAGAAAGCGGTCGCTACCTTCAAGACCGACAATTCCGGTCGTGCACACAGCAAGTGCATCAAGATGGTAAAATCCCCGAAGACGGGTGCTTATTTCTTCCAAGAGGAGATTGTTCTGAACGAGAACGTAAAAGAGTTCTTCAAGTAAAATTCATTGGTTTTGAAAACCACATCGCATAAAGCGGCTATCCGACAAAGGGTAGCCGCTTTTGTTTTTCAGATCAACCGCATCCGAACAATAATTTATACACTTTATGCAACACATATGGTGTATAAAGTGTATAAAAGCACCGCATAAAGGGGTATGTCGTTGCCGTGTCGTTGCCGTGTCGTTGCCGTAAATGGTACTATGAAACAAGGGATTGCATACTTTGTATATTTTGGGAGAATATGTCCTTGCAAAGAATATAAACACCGGCGGCATAGAGATTTGCCGGCATAATCCGGTTCCGCACTATAATCCGATTTTGATAAGGTTGGTTTGTTTTCGCTTTGCATATATCCCGAAATCTTTGTACCTTTGCAGCAAAATAGAAGATTATGCAACTGCAACAAGTAATAGAGGCAATACGTCCATTGCGGACGGAGGGCGGGTTGCCCAAAGAGTATGATATAAACTACTTGCTGACAGATAGCCGGCAATTAGGGGCGTTCCCTGAACAGACATTGTTTTTTGCACTGCGTACAGAAAAGAATGACGGAGCGAAGTACATTTCTGAGTTATATACCAAGGGAGTACGTACCTTTGTGGTAACAGAAGAACAATGGACAATGCATAATGCGCAATGCGCAATGCGTGATGGCGGTTTCTTTCTAATTGTAGCGGATGTGTTGCAGGCATTGCAGGACTTGGCGGCGTACAAACGTTCGCTGTATCATTGCCCCGTGATCGGCATTACGGGGTCGAACGGAAAGACGATAGTCAAGGAATGGCTCTACCAACTTTTGAAAGACGACTACCGCATTACCCGTTCCCCAAAGTCGTACAACTCGCAGATAGGCGTGCCGCTTTCGGTCTGGCAGATGAACGAGCAGACGGAACTGGCTATCTTCGAGGCGGGGATTTCGCAACCCGGTGAGATGGAGCGGCTAGAGCGGATTATCCGTCCGACGATAGGGGTGATTACGTATATCGGTGCGGAACACGGCGAGAATTTCCCGTCTATAGAAGCCAAACGGGCGGAAAAAATGTTGCTTTTCAAGCATTGTCCTACCGTCATAGAAGACCCGACGCACCAGAATGTGCGTACCTGCGCTGCGGTGATGCGTGTGCTGGGGTATGACGAAGACACTATCGCACAACGTATCTTGCACCAGACCCACGAGACGGTGATGCAAATCAACCTGACCGCGCTGGTGAATAACGTGCGTTATTTCCGTTCTCTGCTGCAACCCGCCACCAAACTGACCTGTATGGTGAAGGCTTTTGCATACGGAGCGGGGAGCGTAGAGGTAAGCAAGGCACTCCAGCAGAGCGGACTGGTGGATTATCTGGCAGTGGCGGTGGCGGACGAAGGACTCGAACTGCGCCGGGCGGGTATCAACCTGCCGATCATCATTATGGATCCGGAAGTGGCAGCCCTTGATTTGATTTTGGAAAACAACCTGCAGCCGAATATCTATTCATTCCAATCGCTCGAAAACATCATCTCGGCAGCGGAAAACAAAGGGTTGGAGGACTATCCTATACATATCAAGATAGATTCGGGTATGCACCGTCTCGGCTTCTACCGCGAAGAGATTCCTGCATTGATAGCCCGCCTTGGCGGACAAAAAGCCGTGCGGGTGCAGAGTGTGTTCTCGCATTTTGCGGGGAGCGATGAGGCGCAGTTTGACGATTTTACCCGACAACAGGCGGAGTATTTCAATGATTGTGCCGAGACACTAAAAGCAGGATTGGGTTACCCGATAATGAAACATATATGCAACTCGGCGGGCATAGAGCGTTTCCCTGAGTATCAATACGATATGTGCCGCCTGGGTATAGGGTTGTATGGTATCTCTTTTGCGGGTGCACACCTGCAGAATGTCTGCACCTTGCGCACGACCATTCTCAGTCTGAAGACCGTGGCGGCAGGCGAGACTATCGGTTACGGGCGGCATACCACGCTTGCGGAACCGCGGCAGATAGCCGTTATCCCTATCGGGTATGCCGACGGGTTCGACCGCCGCTTTTCCAATTATGGCGGTGAGGTGATTATCCGCGGGCAGCGTTGTCCGATTGTGGGCAATGTTTGTATGGATCAGGCGATGGTGGATGTTACGGGAACGGATGCGCAAGTGGGCGATGCCGTAGAGATATTCGGCGACCGGCTGCCGATAGAGGAATTGTCCGACAAACTCGGTACGATACCCTACGAGGTACTGACCTCGGTTTCCCGCCGTGTGCAACGCGTGTATTTCTATGAATAAGAGGAACGTTAATTATCGTATAATTAATCGTTAATTCTTTTTAGAATATGTAAGAATCAATGGCGGCTATCCAGTGCACAAACCTCAG
This sequence comes from Bacteroidales bacterium UBA6828, assembly GCA_002452095.1. Classification (GTDB taxonomy): domain Bacteria; phylum Bacteroidota; class Bacteroidia; order Bacteroidales; family Paludibacteraceae; genus Colicola. The sequence continues at coordinate 78,687 of DKEG01000009.1, forward strand.
TATCGGGTATGGCACGCACGTGGTGCAGGCTGACCTTACGTTTGCTTTGCAACGTGGGGAGATGGTTTGTATGTTGGGGCAGAACGGCTGCGGCAAGTCCACGCTCCTGCGTACATTGGCGGGATTGCAACCTGCGCTTGGCGGAGAATATACCATTTGCGATACCACTCTGCAAACCGACATCGCGCGCTATGTTGCTTTGGTCTTAACCGAGCGGCTCAGTCTTGAGAATAGTACCATCCACGATGTGGTGGCTATGGGGCGGTATCCCTATACTTCTTTCTTGGGCGGATTATCCGCTGAGGACGAACAGATTATCGCCCGGGCGTTGGAGGCTGTGGGACTCTCCCGCGACGCACAGACATTCTTCAACAGCCATTCCGACGGAGAGAAACAGCGCGTGCTGATTGCCAAGGCACTAGCGCAGCAGACGCCGGTTGTCCTGTTGGACGAACCTACAGCACACCTCGATCTGCCGAACCGTATCCGCACGCTGCAACTCCTGCGCCGTCTCGCGCATGAGCAAAACAAACTGGTGCTTATTTCTACGCACGAACTCGATTTGGCTCTTGCACTTTCCGACCGCATACTGCTGATGACACCCCGCCGAGGCGTTGATTTGGATACGCCCGATGCACTGCGTGCAAGAGACGCTTTTACGCCTGCTTTCGGTATGGATATTTTTCATCCGCTCGGCTGAATGGTCTTACTATAGGAACATAGTCAACCGGCACTCACTATAAAAACAGAAAAAGCCGTCATCACGACGACTTTTTTCTAAGGTATTAGTCTGTTTTTTTAAGGTACAAAAAAGATTGTGTTGTTTTGATTTCGAGTGCAAAGGTACTGCTTTTTGCCGATACCCGCAATAGCATTTTGTATGTTTTGCAACATGTATTTTGCACTTTTTACGTCATTTCGACCTTATTTAACAGATTGTTCCTACTTTGTATATGTTAAAACGCACATCTCTGTTGTCTTTTGGACAATGTGCGTTTTTTCATAACCGTTCCAGTTCAATCACCTCCAGATCGCGAATCTGCGAGCCGTCAATCACGAAACGCAAGAGTGTTTGTACGGTTTGCCAGCCCTGCTTGCCTGCTGCCCCGGGGTTCATTGTCAGGAAACGGTAGTGTGAATCGTACTGCACTTTCAATATATGGCTGTGCCCGCATACGAACAGGTCAATGCGTGCGCTTTGCGAACGCTCGGGGTGGTTGAGTGCGTCCAGACTCTTTTGGAACATCGGCAGCAGCCAAGGGTTATACTTGCCCGGATAACCGCCGATATGGGTCATCAGCACTTCCACCTCTTCCACACGGAAATGGTAAAACTCGGATAGCGAATAACGTACATCGCCGCTGTCCATATTGCCATATACGGCACGTGTCGGCTTGAACTCGCGCAGGCGGCGCAGCACCTCTTCGCTGCCTATGTCGCCGGCATGCCAGATCTCGTCCACATCTTTGAAATGCTCCAATACACGCGGGTCTAACAGTCCGTGCGTGTCGCTCAACAGTCCGATACGTGTCATATCATTTGCGGGTAAGACGGTCAATGACGACCGTGGTCAGGATAATCGATATAGCGCAGATACTCAGCAGGTAAACCACATCGCGCAGGTCAATCACTCCGCGCGACAGACTGCGGTAGTGGTCTTGCAATGTTACCCAATAGAGAACAAAGCACGCCAATGCACCCAGTATGAAACTGACTATCTGGCTGCGGCTGAAAGTGGCTGCCAATAGACCTATTGCCATAAAAACCGCACTGAGCAGCACCAAGCCGATGAACGACCCTGCAAACGCGCCGCCGTCAATGTTCCCCATCGGTTCGGCTATGTAGGCTACTGCAAAATAGTGTACCACGCAAGGCAGGAGGGCAATCAAGACCAGAGTCCATGCCGCGAAATACTTCCCGCAGACGATACGGGCGAGCGATACGGGTTTGGTGCGCAGCAAGTCCCATGTGCCGGTCTGCCGTTCCTCAGCAAATAGCCGCATAGTGAGTGCAGGGCAAAGCAGCATCAGCAGCCACGGCGAGAGTTGAAAAAGCCCGTCGGTTTGGGCATATCCCGATTCGATAATGTTCCACTCTCCGGGTATCACCCACAGAAACAGCCCGATAGCCAGCAGGTACAGCCCTATGACGATGTAGGCAATGGGCGTAGAGAAATAGTATGTCAGTTCTTTTTTGTACATCTTGCGTCGTTTTGGTACGGCAAAGATACTGCTTTTTGCCGAAACCCGCAAGCAAAGACGTGTTTTTAATACAAAGGCTGCCTATAACCACAACGTCAGGCAGCCTTCATGTATTAGGATAATCTTTTATTCCACTATTGCACCAAGTGCATTATAGCGCACACCATCACGAAGAATGTAAATTTGTCCGTTTTTAACAATCTTCGCTACCCCCCCCTGATACAGCGGGCATTTGCAGAGCCGTCTCGGTATCATTCACGTATACTTTCACATTGCGGATAGCAAAAGTCGCGGTGGTGGCTACGCTCGGGTTTGCCAAGAAAACAAGACCGGTATAAGGCTCCGTTGGCGTTGAGTTGTTTCCCCAAAGTTCATCGGTGGGCATATATTTGACTTCGCGGAATGTAAGATTAACTTCTTCTCCGTGAATACTTAGGTCTGCCGCTTCGCTATAGAAGCGTTTCCCTGTGGCATCCACGAGGCAGGCGAAGAAAGAAGTCCATGCAGTTGCAGCCGCATCGCCCTTAAACTCAAAACTGATATTCTGTACATTTGTCAGATTATCCAAAGCAAACGAAACTCCACTTGCTTCCCATTCTCCGAGATTATAGGAAACAGTCAGTTCGTTGTCAGTTAGTACAGCCGTAGCATTGCCATCGATGGTCTGATACTTTGACAAGTCGATGTCAATTACCTTTTCTGCACTAAGTGTAACAGCCATTATCATGGCTGCACAAAAAAGAATACATTTCTTCATGATGTTTGTGTTTTTAATTGTTATTAATGTTGTAATTCGTCATTCATAATTAATTCAGTATCCCGGGTTCTGTTCTATCCCGCTGACCGTCCATTCGGCGTTAGGGATGGGGAACTGGATATGCGGCTCGTCGTGGCGGATGACTGTCCATGGTTGCGAACCCGGATAGCGGCGGTCCATATCCTTTCCGTTGCGGAATACGTCAAAGAATCGGTGCCCCTCGAAGGCCAATTCCATACGACGCTCGTCGGCTACAATGTCCTCCACGGAGGTGTATCCGTGCATCGCAGCGGCGGAAAACAGCCCTTCGGCAGGAATACCCGCACGGGTGCGGATAGCATTGACGTCGGCAAGGGCTTTGTCGGTCTCGCCCAGTTTGGCATACGCCTCCGCTCGGTTGAGTATCACCTCCCCCCAGCGTACGAAAACGGGTGAAGAGAGTTGCGGTTCGCCGTCCTGGTAACTGAACTTCGCCGAGAAATACTTCGGATATCCGAAGCGCATCTTCATTGTGGGCAGGATACGTGCGGCACAATCGGTGAGTTGCCCGTTCTTGTCGGGGTACAAAACGTGGTACTCGGTATATTCGCCGTTTACTGTGCGTGGTTCCACAGTATAGGTCTTGTCGCCGTCCTCAAACGTATAGCCCTCACCAACCGCCTTGACGGGATAAGAGAGGCAGAGCCGTCCCTCCGTAGGATTATCTGCCGTTGGGTCGGGGAAGTAAACCAGCCGCACTGCCGGGTCTGCACCTTCTTGCAGTTGCGGCTGAATCAACGAGGCGTAGCGTACATCGGCGGGGTAACGCTCGTAGAGGTTGAGTAGCGGGTCGGACGGGTATATCTCGCCCCAGCCGCCTCCGTCGCCGTTGTACATCGAGCCTATACTGCCTTGCCCGCGGTTGTCGGTCAGTTCGTGCGCCACGCAGAAAAGCACCTCTTTGGACGTACGTGCATCGGCAAAAGTGCGTGCAAAATCCGCACCCGAGATAAGCGCACTGCTTGCGGGCTTGTCGCCCAACAGCGAATTGACGGTAGAGACCACGTCCTCATTGCGCCCCATATAGAGGTACAGGCGCGAAAGGAGACCCAGAGCGGCATTGCGGCACGGATAGCCGTTGTCGCCGCGCGAAGCCCCCATCAGCGATGCGGCTTTCTTCAGGTCGCGCTCTATCTGGTCATAGACGGCACCCACAGACGCACGCACAGACGGACTGCCGGTGGAGGTCATCAGCGGCACACCGGGATTGTCCGTACCGTAGCAGTAGGCTTTCGCAAAGAACGTTGCCAGATGAAAATGCAACATTCCGCGCATAAAATATGCCTCGCCTAAAAGTTGGTCGTTCTGCCCCTCGGGAGTGGACTCGATGACGGTGTTGGTCATATAGATGATCTTGTATGCCACCATCCACATTGTACCCACGTTCTTGAGGTTGTCGGTCATCATATAGGTGGTTGCCTGGTAGATAGCCGACGTAGTCTTGCCCGACAGGTTTGTGTTGTCCGACGGGGCTTCCGCCATCTGGAAGAAGTGCTTCACATAACTGTTGCCGCTCGAGTAGCCGATGTAGGTTACCTCGTCTTTGAGCAACGCATAGCAGCCGTCCATCAGGTATTCGGCTCCTGTCTCATCGCTCAGGAGCATATCGGCGTTCAACTCGTCAGACGGAAAGAAATTCAGACTGCACGAACAGAGCAATAATGCCGCACAAATGGTAAGTAAGGTGTTTCTCATTGTGTATGCGTTTACTTTGCGTTGATTATATCGGGTGATTATCGGGTTGTTATCGGGTTGTTCAGTAGTCAGTTCCCTATGAATACCGAGCGTCGAATATACCTTGTTGCCGGAGATGATCCATACTTCTCCGTTGCGCAGAACCTTGCGAGGGGCAGCCTGGACGGTGGTGTTGCCGATAGCCGTAAACGGTACGTCGGGGTCGTAGTAGAGCGTGGCGGCAGGAGAGTAGTTATACAGGTCGTCGTAGGCAAAAGCGGCATAATAGCAGGGCTTGGTTACATCCAATGCCTTGTCCGTGCAGGTCTCTTTGTTTCCCTCATAGACTACCTCGCCGTCGCTGATATTCTCCGGCGCAGCGTCCTGCTTGCGCACAATGACAGTACCCGCATAGTCGGGCGCGGGGAACACCTCACCGCCGAGACGGATGTCGGTAACAGCAATCGAACCCGTGCAAGCCGAAGCACTCGGGATGATGAAATGAATACCCTTCACCTTATTACACGCATTGTTCGCCTCATTGTTTTTGTGCCAGTCGAAAGCGGCAAACGCACGCATATCTATTGACACGTGTGTCCAAACCTTGTTTTTGAGGGAGACGGACTCATTGTACCACCAGTCGTCGCCGCTGTCAGCGACTTTGTTGTTGCCGTCTATATCGTTATATACTACCAGACGGAGCGAGTTGCCGCTGCCGTCGCCTTTGTACCAGAAATCAAGCGTGTAGGTGTCGCTCAGGTCGGTTGGTTCGGAAAATATATACGCAGCGGAGCCTTGTCCCCATGCCTTGGAGACAGTGTAGTCAATCTGCACCGCTTTGCCGCCGTTTCTGCCTTCGACCAACGAGAGCGAAGCACTCCCCTCGTCCTCATCGTCGATGGCTTGGAACGCATTGTCCAAGCCGTCGGCGAAGGTAGCCAGTACCCGCTCTTTGTGGATAAGCCGGGTGGGGTTCCACCACGAGAGTGTCAGTTGCTCACCCTCACGGGCGTAAGCAAAACGCGTGGGAGCGGGGGGGGCTACAGTATCGGAAATCAAAACAACGGGAGCCGATGCCATCTTGCAGACAGTGGTGTCCGCATTGGTAATGGCAGCGTAGATATAATATGTACCTTTGGGCGTAAGATGACGCACGTTCCATATATAGGTGTGCATACCGTTGGCTCCGCTCAAGCCTTTGGCAATAAGCGTACCGTTCTTCGGCTCGTTCTCCGTGGTGTAGTAGAGGCTTACCGTTGCGGGTGTAGTGCTCGAGGCGGAGTAACGGATCACCACCGAGTCGGACTGCTCGCCCGTACCCGAGTTGGGCTGGCTGATATACACCGACGGAAGCGGTTTGTCGCTCAGCGAGAACGTATAGGAGTAGAATTTCGTACCTACCGAGTCGTAAGCGTTCAGTTCGATGCTGTTGCCGTCGGCAGCCATATCGAGGGTGGAGAAACAACTTACTTTGCGGTACATCAGCGTATAAGCCGCATCGGGCAGGGTAGTAACCTGCGAGTAGTTGGCATCGCGACCGCAACCGGGGCGCACATAGTTGATACCGTCTTTCTGTGCATGCTCAAAACTATGGTCATCGCCTGCAAAGCAGATAATATGCTTGCCCTGTTTGGCGTACTGCTCCAGCAGCGGACGGATGATAGTGTGGTTCTCCTCGTTCCACTGCCCGTGGTAACCCGAGGTGGTGATACCTACGTGTGCATAGATGAGTATCCACTTGGCGGTGCTGTTCTTCAGTTGGTTGTCGAGCCATTTGTATTGCTTCGAACCTTTGGCAAACGACGGACTGTCATACACCGCATCAAAGTTGTTGTTCAGGTTCAGACAGATAATCTGCGCATCGCCGTAGTTGAACGTGAAATAGGCTTCGCCGCGCGGGTCGATTACCGGACCTTCGCTCTCGCCGTGGGAGAACGACGAGAAATAATCATAATAGGTATGGTAGTTGGTAAATCCTGCCGGGTGTACTTCATCACGCAGATAGGTCTCGTGGTTGCCGATAGCACCGGAGAAAGTAACACTGCCGAGGAACGGCTTGCCGGGGTTGAAGAACGACTCATTCCATGCCCGTTCCCAACCATGGTTGACAAAGTCGCCGATAAACATGGCAAAGTCGGGGCGGAGCGTCTCGGTGATAAAGGTCTGCTCGTTCTGCCAGTTGTTGCACGCGTTCTCGTGTATATCCGAAATCATAAACATACGGAAAGCGGTGTTCTTTTCGGGAGCGGTTTTGCAACTGCTGACAATATCGCTTTTGCGCTTGCCGTCGCCTACCGAGTAGTAGTAGCGTGTGAAGGGTTGCAAACCGGTCAGTTCCACTACATGGACATAGCCTTCGCCCTCGATGTTCCAGCCGCCGCGCGAGGAAAAGGTCTTGTCTAACTTGTCGGGCGATGTACCGTAGCGCACCTGTCCCATAGAGACGGTGTCTGTAGTCTGCCATAGGATACGCACGCTGCTCGTGGTCGGCGACATGCTGTACGGCACTTTGTATAGAGTGTACGGCAGTTGCGACGGGTCGGCATCTTTGTCGGATACGCCCCAGCGCGGGTCTCCGAGGTTGCTGCCGTCGGTGGCAGCCCCTACAGCGGGCGAGTTCTTGCAGAGTTGGAAATTGCCGTTCTCTGCATCAACGAAATAGGGGTCTTTGCTGAGGATGTTGTTTTTCTGCGCATTACCATAGACCGATACATTGTAGGAGATGGTATTGCTGATTTCGCTCTTGTCGCCATATACGGCAAACGACTTGGTGTCGTCCACAGGTTCGGCGTAGGCAGCGATACAGTTGGTAACATGTACATCGTTTACGTTGTAGAAGTATGCCCCGCGGCGGTCGATACAGTTATAGAACGTACAATGGTCGATGTCCACGCGTGTGCCGTCGGTGGAACTCTCGCCGTAGTTCATATAGATAAAGTACTTCAGGTTAGCCGACTGGCGGATATTCACCAGCGTGGAGCGTGTCAGCCCGAAATACTTGAGCATATTCGGTGCTTCGGCTGCAAAGACGCGGGCGTTCATGTCATGGAACGTACAGCCGTCTATCTTGACAGAGTCCAGATTGGCTCCCGTATTGACGCGTATGGTACGCGAGGTAAAACCCGTAAACACACAATCGGACACATGCTGTGAACCCGTCTTGGTGTAGCGTATAGCCTCTGCGGAAGCCTTGCCGCCGTCGAAAGTCAGTCCGTCGAAAGTAACATCGGTTTCCACCGTGAAACGCGATGACATTTTCAGCACGGGCGTGGCACCGTTGTCGGCACGGAGTGTTAGGGCTTTGTTGATAGTGATGCTTTCGCTTTCGGTGTACTCACCGTCTGCGAGCACCAAGACATCGCCTTCTGCGGCTTTTGCAACCGCCGCTTTGACAGCCCCTTCCCCCGGGGCTACCGTTACAATGGCGGCATTGAGCCACATAGTGCAGCCCAACGCCATTGCCAAAAAGAATAGTTTAATTGTTTTCATTGTTGTAAAAACTATGTAAGGTATAAGGAATCACCCTCTAATCACCCACTAATCACCTACTAATCACCCACTAATCACCCACTCTTGATAAAGTGAAGTCAGGGAGATGTTACTTTACTATTGTGCCGAGGGCATTATAGCGGTTACCATTGCGGATAATCACCACTTGTCCGTTCTCGATACGTTTTTCTGCCTGCTCGCACAGAACGGTATTGTCTATTGCCGTGGCTTTGATAGTGGCGGATACGTGTGCAGCCTCGGATACATTGCCGAGGTCGTCCAAAGCAAATGCCGAATAGTAGTAGGTGCCTTCAGCGAGATTGCTGTCGGTGTATGTTTCTGCGGTTCCCTCATATACAACGGTGCCGTCTGTAACAGAAGCGGGATAAGCCGAAGCATTGCATACGATAACGGTTTTCTCATAGTCAGCCACAGGCGGAACAACCCCCGTCATCTCTACATTGTTGATAACGAAACTACCCTGTGCAGAGGCGTCGCTTACAGAGACTACGAAATAGACTGCCGTGATATTGGTGCCATCGAAAGTATCGCCCTTTTGGTTGTTGTGCCATGTGAGTTTCTCGAATTTGTCAATGCTGACAGGCTGCATCTTGTTCTCCGACAGCGGTACATATACATACCACCAGTCGTAACCGTTCTGCTCAATGGTCAGACGGATATTATGCCCGCTGCCGTTACCTTTGAGGTCGAAGGCTATGTCGGTCAGCACTTCGGCAGGGTTGGCGGGGACAAATTTCACACCCGTATCCTCCCATGCTTTAGCGGTGGTGTAATCCACTTTCAGCCCGTCTGTTGTGGTGGCAATTGCGGCTGTGGCATTGTCGCTGCTAGTATATACCTCTGCGCCCTCAGTGCCTTGTACAAGGGTGTAGATAGTAGTTGCCGCATCCATATTGTGCGTCGGGTTAACCCATGTGAGAACGGCTTTTTTATGGTCGGTGGCAATGGCAAAATCGGCGATTGCACGCGGTGCCTTGGTATCGGGAACGATAGTCAGTGCAGCGTCGGATACAGCCTGTACGCTCTTGGTGGCATTTGCCAGAGTGGCACGCAGGTAGTAGGTGCCGGCTGCCATAGTGCGGATGTTCCAATCGTAAGAGAGCGTCGAGAGAGGCAGGTTCTTGGCTATTTCCGTCCAAGCGGTTTTGTCTGCGGAATACTCCAGCGTGATCGTACCGGTATTGTCGGGGTCGATAGCCGAAAGGGCAATGGTGTAGAGGTCGGTGGCGCTCTCGGCAGTATTGAGACTCAGGAGAGAAACGGTCATCTGTGCTTCTGCCACCGTCCAGCGCGGGTCGCCGATATTGCTTTCGTCGGTAGCCTTGCCTTTCAGGGGCGAGGTGCTGCGGAAATTGAAATCGCCGTTGGCAGGGTTGATAAACTGCGGGTCGGCTTCCGTTATCTCGATCTGATCCACACTGCTGCTTGAACGCGGTGCCCGGGTGTTGTAGTACACACAATTGCCGACGGAACCTTTGTAGATAGAGATGCAGTACTCTGCGCCGTCTGCACTCGGGTTGGCTACCACACAGTTGCTGACCAGCACTTCGTTCTTCTCATTCTCGCTTTTGACAGGGCGCGGACCGTTGTTGTAGAACGTGCAGTGGTCAATCTCGGCATTAGGTACATTCTTCAGATAGACTGCTCCCGCTCCGCTGTTGTTGGAGAAAGTGCAGTTGGTAACGGACATCTTGCCGCTCACCGTACCATAGGCATAGATAGCACCGGCATCAGTGGAAGTACCATCAAATACACAATTCTTAACGGTCAGGTTCTTGATAGTCTGTCCGCTGCTCAGATAGTACACGCGTCCGCCGGAAGCCGAGTGATCGAAGGTACAGTTCTCTATCGTTACCGAGAAACTGCCGCCCGTAGTGGTGCGGAGCATATGCTCGCCTGTGGTGGTAACATTCAGTCCTTTGAAGACGAACTCGGCATTGGGTTCGATACGGTATATCTTCAGAGTCGGTTTTGCGCCTGCTGCGGCTTGTATGGTGAGTGCTTTGTCCACCTTGATGGAAGACGACTGCTCATAGTTGCCCGTAGTGAGTTCGATGACATCGCCTGCTGCGGCACTGTGTATAGCGTCGTTGATATTGTCGCCGGGGTTGAGTGTTACCACGGCAGCATTGGCAGAGAGTGCCACAAGGCACGTTGCTACAAAAAAGGAAAGTTTTTTCATATTATTAGTGTTGTTTATGGTTTGCGGAAAAGGGACCTTAAGGACTTTAACGTCCTTAGGGTTCTTAGGGTCTTTATTGTTCCAGTTCTTCGCGCGAGTACTTGCGTCCGAGAATGTCGTAGAAATCCTGCCCTTTGGCAATCAGCAGTTGCCCTTTGTAGAGTGTTTTGAATACATCGTTCTGCGTTTCGGCAGGCAGGGTATGGATATCCAGATAGGTGTTGTCCGCATTGCGCTTGATGACTATCTCGTCATAGAGTTGGCGGGTCTTGAAGACCGAGGTCTTGTAGGTGGAAACGACCATAGAGTCGGCATTGACGGTTATCTCGGTGTAGGCAGGTGCGCCGGGTTGTCCGAACTTGCCCGTAAAGAGGTCGTAATAGTTGGCTACTTTGGTCTTGTCGTAGTTGGCGTCCATCTCCTCTTTGCTGTACGGGTAGTAGCGTTTGCGTCCGCAGGTAGCCCCTACGAAATAGAGTGTACCGTTGTCGGTGCGGAAAGTGCCGCCCTCTTTGCCCGTCATATTGGTGGAGGCGTCCTGCTCCACGGTTTTGACACCGCTGATGTCGGCAAGGAGCGGAGTCTTGTCTTCGGGGTTGACCGGACCGATGACCTCGTAGGTGTGGTCGTGCCCTTGCAGTGCAAGGTCAATATGCAGTTCCTTGAAGACAGGCATCAGTATGGCGCGGAAGAGTTGCGACTCCTCGTCTATCTGGTGTCCGCTGCCGCAGAATAGGTTCTTGTGCACCAGTGCTACGCGCCATTTGGTGTTCGGGTGTTTGGCTACCTCGCGGCGCATCCATTGGGCTACGTCGTTTTGCAGATACTCGCACGTACCCGACAGGATGTTGTACTGCCCTTTCCAATAGTCTTGATGGCTATAGACCAGGAAGAGTACATCGCCATAGACAAACGAATAGGTGATACCGTCGAACTGCGGCTTTATCTTCGCGTTGCTCTTGAAGGAGTTGTCGGTATTGAAGTGATAAGAATAGTTCAGGTTGGGCGAGTCGTCGTGGTTGCCGTCGGTAGGTACACACGGCATTATGTTGAGCATCGGGCGCATGGAACGCTCGAACCAACGCTCCCATTCCCATTCGGAGTTGTCGGCGGTACCGGTCTCCACGAAGTCGCCGGGGAAGAGCAGGAAGCGTGCGTCGGATGAGTATTTGGCGGCTGTCAGAGCACATTGCTCCGCCTTGCTGACATACTCCTCGTCCTGCAGGTGGGAGTCGGTCATATAGAGGAACGAGAACGATTCTTTCTCGGTGGGAGCCGTGGTGAAGGTGCGTATGTCGCTCCACGCATTGTCGGTGCCGACACGGTAACTGTAGGTGGTGTTCGGTTGGAGTCCCGTAGCCAATGCCTTGTGGCTCACATAGCGATAGGCGGTCTTGGTAGGCATGCCTGTGGCTTTGATCACACCGCTCAGGCTGACTGCATAGCGCAGCGGCTTGGTAGTTACGGGTGTTGCACTGAACTCCAGTGCGTTTTTGAAGTCGGCGTCTGTGGCATCGGCTTGGGCTACCAACTGCACTTTGCCGTCGTTCTGCCCCTCGTTGGTGAACCATGCAAAGCCCATCTGCGTGGTCGGGTCGCCGTTGATATTCGCTACTACGCAATAGGGGTATGCTTTTCCTACAAGGGTAGGAATGGCGTCGCGCATGGCTTGCAGGTTCTCTTCGGTGCTGTCGCGGCGTGCCGCCTCTTTGGCTGCCCAGAAAGGAATGAACGACGGAACGGTGTAGTTTGCCATCGGGTAGAGCGTATCGGCGGCGAGTACCTCGTGGTGGATGATTACCACCGGTTTGGCGTCCACTACCACTACGCACGATGCTTTCTTGCTGCCGTCTTGGGTGGTTATGGTAACGGTGGTCTTGCCGACGGCTATGCCCGTTACCTGCCCCTCGTCGCTGACGGTAGCGATATTCTTGTCGGCGACCACCCACGTTACTTGCTTATTCGAAGCATTGGCAGGCGTAACCACGGCAGCAAGCCATGCCTGCTGCTCCTCTACGATACGGAGGGTGTCAAGCGTGATGGCTACACCCGATACTTTCACGGTCGGAGCGGAGGGGTTGTATTCGTAAGCGCCCACGTCCACGCCTTTGCCCAACGGGCGTTTTGTGCCATTGATGTCCACGGCGGTGGCGCCTTTGGTCTGCCCGAGGTCGATGAGTTTGGAGGTACTCATCAGCGAGAAATCGGCTGCACGCATAGCGGCGATGTCGGCATCCGTAGCCGGCAGACCTACGAAGTGGGTCGGGGCTTTGAACTGCGGACCGTTAGCCGCCATATTCCGGCGCTCGAGTTTCATAGCCGAGTAAGCATAGGCGAAGCCGTCGTCCGAAGCGTTCTTGCCCGAGAGACGGCTGGTGTCGGCTACATAGTTGGCGGGGTCTCCGAAGCCCTCTTCGGGCAGGTTGTTCCATGTGATGGTGTTGATACATACGCCGTCGCTGTGCAGACCGGCATACTGGCTGCCGTAGTTGCAGGCGAAAGTACAGTTGATGATAGAGCCGGTCGGGTTGTACGCACCGCCCGAGTTGGGCCATGCCGTAACGGTGGCGGCGTTGTTATGTACGAGGCAGTTCTCCATACGTCCGCCGTTCTCGTTATATACGGCAGCACCGAAACGCCCCTGGTTGCCACGGAAAATGGTGTTCTGTATCAATCCGCCGTCGTTGCGCACGGTAGCGTCGTTGCCGGCGGAGCAGAGTTCGATGACGCAGTCGCGGATGGTGCCGCCCTCGTTGTAGAAAGCACCTACCTTGCTGCCCGCACACGCTGTGACAGTACAGTTCTGGACGATCACATTCTTGCGCAAATAGCCGCAGCCGTACGATTGTGCGTGCTGCGCATTGCGGAAAGTGATGCCGTCTATATAAGTAGGTGTGGTGCAGCCCTCGTCATATTTGATAAGGATATAGGTCTCAAGCCCCGTGCCGTCTATGATGGTCGGGTTTTTCTCTATGTCGCGTTTGCCTGTGGCGGCATCAAAGCCGCCTTTGACGGACACACCGTCTTTGATAACGATCTGTTCGTTCCATACGCCGGCAGCCACATAGACGGTGTCGCCTTTCTGTGCACTGCTTACTGCCGACTTGACAGACGACAGGGCATTGTTCCATGCCTTGCCCGTCCCCGTACCGTCGGGAGAAACGTACACTATCGCTGCCTGCGCGGACAGCGTGGTTGCCAGCAAGACAGCCGACAAGAAAGAATAGTAGATTTTTTTCATTAGGGTTAAGAGTTAACTTAATAAGTATATTTCGATTTCGCTGCAAAATTACCGTTTTTTACTCTTTTTATTCTGAAATAATATATGTTGAATAACATAAAAAGAAATAGTGTTGTGTATTGTACTGATAATCAGTGTATTCTTGGTACTATGTGTTGGAAATATATATTCCGAAATGTTACGAAACGAAAGATGTTCAGTGCAGGCTTATGCTATCAGATCTATGTCATTCGTATGTGATTCGTATGGGATTCGTATGTGATTCGTATGTGATTCGTATGTGATTCGGCAGTTTTTTACAGGCGTTTACCTATGAGTTGGC
>DKEG01000036.1:0-13432 GCA_002452095.1 Bacteroidales bacterium UBA6828
GAGACGGTCTGCGGCTTCTCGTTAGGCACCTCGATACCCACCGTACCCTTGCCCGGCATGGGGGCGATCATACGGATACCCGTAGCGGCGAGCGACATCATAATGTCGTTCTCAAGGCTCTGAATCTTGGATATTTTGATACCCGCCTTGGGGACAATCTCGTAGAGCGTTACGGTCGGACCGATAGTGGCTTTGATGCTGTCTATCTCTATACCGAAATTGCGCAGGGTCTCCACAATGCGTTTGGCATTGGCGTTCTGCTCGTCTTTGTTGATGATTGTACCGGTCTCGTTGTCATACACTTTGAGCAGGTCGAGGGAGGGAAACTTGTAGTATTCCAGGTCTTTGCGCGGGTCGTAGGGACCGAGTTTTGCCAAAATATCTTCGGGCGTGGGGGTATCTCCGTCCGCCATCTCGACAGGCTTGGTGTCGCGGATGTCTATTTGCGTCTCGTCTCCGTCTTCTGCGGGGTCGTTCTCCTGCGCAGGTTCGGTATGCATCTCCTCTTCCTGCGTGGACTCGATAGTCAGCGGAATATCACCATCTGCGGAAATGTCGGAGGGGGGATTTTCCAAACCATCGATTTCTATATCTATATCAATCGGCTGCTCATCGTCTTTTGGTTCGTCGGGCAGCACAATCTCTTGCGGTTCCTCGGCAATGCTCTCTTCGTGGGTTTCCTCTTTGGGCTTGCGTTTGAACAGCCCTTTCAGCCACTCCCAGAAACGTTTGGTATTGGGGATAAAATTCTTCTCGGCGATAATCAGGAAAATAACCGGTGTAACTACCAGCACGATGATCATTCCCGTGGGTTGGATATACGAGTTGAGCCATGTGGCGAACCATTGTCCGAAAGCCCCACCCCAACAGAATGTACCGAGCGAGACCATCAGTTGCACAAACCCGAGCAATACGGCACCCCACAGAATACCGAAAGTGCCGCACAGCAGCACGCGTAGCGGGTGGGTATGCCCCACGTGGAGCAGACGCAGACCGTAAATAACCAGCATCCCTATCAGCCCGAAAGCCATCCAGCCGAAAGCCCCATTGATTAGGAACTCGCTGACGGCGGCACCGGGCAAACCGAGCCAGTTTTGAATTTCTATACGGTGTTCGCGTCGTTCGGAACCGGACATCTGAAGCAGCGACTGATCGCTTGTTCCGGTAAAAAAGAAACTGACACACGCCAACAGCAGAACGAGGGCGATAGTCAGCAGCACGATACCCGAAACTGTGCGGGTTCGCGGGTCGGAAAAGAAAGTTTTAATCTGTTGCCAAACGTGAGTTTTCTCTACTCGTATCGGGCGTTCAGCGGTCTTTTCGTCGTTTTGGGCTGTATGTATTGTGCGTCTTGGCATATTTACTCAAATTAGCACGCAAAGGTACAGAAAATATCTCGTTTTTGCAAACTTGTCTTTTGTTGAAAAAGGGAATAGTGCGGTTTTTAGTGGCATTTTGTGTACTTTTCCGCGAAATAATCAAATAAATTTGTCCGTATGAAAAATTCTTTATACTTTTGCGTGTTAATTTAGGAGGGGTGTGTATGCACCCTGTATCAGCAAAAACGGTTATGTCAGAACCGATACGGCACGAAGGGGTTGTTATGTCCGTGTCCGGACAGACAGCGCATATACGGATTGTCCAAGCAAGTGCGTGCAGCACCTGTTCGGCACGCAGTATGTGTATGTCCTCAGAAAGCAGGGAGAAAGAGATGGATGCCATGATGCTCGAGCCTATGCAGGCAGGCGACAAAGTGGAGGTGATGGTGGCGGAACGCTTGGCGTGGAAAGGGGTGCTGCTGGCTTACGTGATGCCGTTTGTGGTGATGCTTGCGGTGATAGCGGGGCTGGATCGGGTATTAGACAGCGAGGCGGTCATCGGTACGATAGCCCTCTGTGCAGTAGCGGTGTATTATATAATCCTTTCGTTTTTCAGAGACAAACTGCAAAAACAGTTCTCCTTTACGGCTCGTAAACTTTGATTAGCATTTACTTTCCGTTGATCAACAACTATTAACATTGAAGCCTCTACGAAGGAACTACGAAGGAACTACGAAGGAACTACGAAGGAACTACGAAGGAACTACGAACCACCTCTGAAGGAAAAGCATATAATATATTAAACATTTTTCAATAAACAACACAATGAATTTAGTTCTGATTTCTTTGGCCGTTCTGGGCATAACGGGATTGGTAGCCGCCGTGCTGCTCTATTTCGTGGCTCAGAAGTTCAAGGTGGAAGAAGACCCGCGCATCGACCAAGTGCAGGAGGTGCTACCCGGTGCCAACTGCGGCGGTTGCGGTTTTGCCGGTTGCCGCGCGTTGGCTGAAGCGTGCGTCAAAGCCGACTCGCTCGACGGTCTGCTCTGCCCGGTCGGTGGTGCGCCCACAATGCAAAAAGTGGGCGAGATACTCGGGTTGGCTGCAGCAGCGGCTGAACCCAAAGTGGCGGTGGTACGTTGTAATGGTACCTGCGCTGCGCGCCCGCGCACAAGCGAATACGACGGCGTGCGCAGTTGCCGGATTATGCACAACCTCTATGTGGGCGAAACCGACTGCGCTTTCGGTTGCCTGGGTTGTGGCGACTGCGTAGAAGCCTGCCTGTTTGATGCAATCCATATCAACCCCGAGACGGGGCTGCCCGAGGTGGACGACGAGAAATGTACCTCTTGCGGCAAGTGCGTCAAAGCCTGCCCGCGCAACATCATCGAACTGCGCAACAAAGGTCCGAAGAACCGCCGTATGGTGGTGGAGTGCGTCAGCAAGGACAAAGGGGCTGTCGCCCGCAAAGCCTGCACCAATGCTTGTATAGGCTGCGGCAAGTGCCAGAAAGTATGTCCGTTCGACGCAATCACTGTGGAGAACAATCTGGCATACATCGATTATACCAAATGCCGTCTCTGCCGCAAGTGCGAGGCAGAATGCCCGACGGGGGCTATCCATGCCGTCAATTTCCCGCCGCGCAAACCCGCAGAACCCCAACCCGCAACCGCACCAACGGCAACAACGGCAACGCCCGCTAACGCACAGCCGACAACGGCACAACCCGCAAACGCGCAGCCAACAACGGTGCAGCCACAAACGGCAGAGCCTAAACAAGAGGAGGTAAAAGCATGAATACATTCAGAATAGGCGGAGTACATCCGCATGACAATAAGATTTATTCGGCACATCAGCCGATTACCGACTGTCCGCTGCCCGCCAAGGCTGTCATACCTCTGGTGCAGCATATAGGCGCACCCGCCCAACCCGTAGTAGAAAAGGGGCAGAAAGTGAAAGTAGGCGAACTCATCGCCAAAGCGGGGGGCTTTGTGAGTGCCAACATACACGCACCGTTCAGCGGTACGATCACCAAAATCGATGCTACCACCGACGCTTGGGGGTTGCGTATGCCGGCTATCTTTATGGACGTGGAGGGCGACGAATGGCTCGAGACCATCGACCGCACCAACGCCATCAAACGCGACTGCCCGCTCGAACCCAAAGAGATTATAGACAAGGTGGCTGCCGCTGGTATCGTCGGACTCGGAGGCGCGTGCTTCCCCACGCAGGTCAAACTGCTTCCGCCTCCCGGTAAGAAAGCGGAGGTGCTGATTGCCAACGGCGTAGAGTGCGAGCCATACCTGACTTGCGACCACCAACTGATGCTCGAACACGGAGAGGAAATCATCATCGGTATCAAAATCCTGATGAAAGCCTTGGGAATCAATCGTGCCATCATCGGTATAGAGAAGAACAAACCCGATGCCATCGACCAAATGCGCAAACTCGCAAGCAAGGAACTCGGTATAGAGGTCAAACCGCTGAAACTCAAATATCCGCAGGGCGGCGAGAAACAACTCATCGACGCTTGTATAGGTCGTCAGGTACCTTCGGGTGCGCTCCCGATAGAGGTGGGTGCCGTAGTGGACAACGTCGCTACCATATACGCCGTATATGAAGCCGTGCAAAAGAACAAACCGCTCATCTCGCGTGTGATGACCGTTACGGGCAAGAGTCTCTCCAAACCCGGCAACTACTCGGTGCGCTTCGGTACACCGCTGTCCGACGTGGCGGCTCTCGCAGGCGGAGTACCCGAAGATACAGGTAAGATTATCGGCGGCGGTCCGATGATGGGACGCGCTATGAACAACATCGATATGCCTGCCAACAAGCGTGTAAGCGGCTTGCTGTTCCTCCCCGAGAACGAAAGTCATCGCACCGAACCGGAGAACTGTATCCGTTGCGCCAAGTGCGTCAGTGCCTGCCCGATGGGACTGGAGCCCTATCTGCTCGCCAAGCAGGCGGAGAAACAGATGTGGGACGATATGGAGAAACACTCGATTATGGACTGTATCGAGTGCGGCTGCTGTATGTTTACCTGCCCCAGCCATCGTCCCTTGCTCGACTATGTCCGTATGGGCAAGGCTACAGTGGGCGGTATCATCCGCGCCCGCGCGGCAAAGAAATAGTTGAGGGTTGAGAGTTTAGAGTTTAGAGAAACAGAAGAAAGTTTATCGTTTTATGAAACAACTGATAGTATCTCCCGCACCACACGCCCACAGCGGTGACAGCGTGCGGAAAAATATGCTCCTCGTCATTGCGGCACTCCTGCCGGCTTATGTCGTCTCGGTAATCGAGTTCGGTTGGGGAGCACTCATCACAACGGCAATCAGCGTCGTGGCTTGTGTAGGCTTCGAGTGGCTGATCGCCAAGTTTATCCTCAAACAGAAACCTACCATTTGCGACTATTCCGCAGTCCTCACAGGTATTCTGCTGGCATTCAACTTGCCCAGTAATCTGCCGTGGTGGATTGTAATCATCGGTGCACTCGTAGCCATCGGCGTAGGCAAAATGACCTTCGGCGGACTCGGACAGAACCCGTTCAACCCCGCACTTGTAGGGCGTGTTTTCCTACTAATCTCCTTCCCCGTGCAGATGACCACATGGCCTCGTCCGCTCGGTTTTGCGGGCAGTTACGTGGATGCCGAGACCGGGGCTACTCCATTGGCTCTGCTCAAACAGGGCATCAAAGGCGGCGATAGCAGTATAGTGAGCCAACTGCCTAGCCTCTGGGACGCTTTTATCGGCGCGATGGGCGGTTCGCTCGGTGAGGTTTGCGCCTTGGCTCTCCTTGTGGGCGGCATCTTCCTTATCTGCACACGTGTTATCACATGGCATATACCTGTCAGCATCCTTGCTACCGTAGCCCTCTTTGCCGCCGTTACCGGTTGGTGCGGTGTCCTGCCGGAGGGCTTGACCACAGCGCAGTACGTGGCTATGACGCTCTGCACGGGCGGTATTATGCTCGGTGCATTCTTTATGGCTACTGATTATGTTACCTCGCCTATGACACCATGGGGTAAAATCATCTTCGGTATCGGTATCGGACTGATTGTGATGGTTATCCGTACATGGGGCGCATATCCCGAGGGAATGTCGTTTGCTATCCTGATTATGAACGCCTGCGTTCCATTGTTGAACCATATTCGTCCGAAACGCTTCGGAGAAAAGAAAAAATAAGGAGGCACTACTATGGCTAAACTACAAAGCAATTTCAAGAATATGGCTCTTTCGCTCACCTGCATCACCCTTGTGGCGGCTGCGGCACTGGCAGGAGTATATATGCTTACCAAGCAGACTATTGATGAGCAGGCGGTGGCAAAACAAACCGCTGCCATCAGTGCCGTTCTGCCCGCCCACGACCGTATTGCCGATGCCGAAGAGGTCAACGACCTGAATGTCTATAAGGCATATATGGGCGACAAGTTTGTCGGTGCTGCGGTTGAGTCGTCGGCTGACGGCTTCGGCGGCGTACAGCGCATTATGATCGGCTTCGATGCCGAGGGCAATATCGTCAACTATGAAGTACTTGAGCAGCAGGAGACTCCGGGGCTCGGTACCCATATCGTTGAGTGGTTCAAGAACGCTGACAAGCCCGGTCAGAACATCATCGGGCGCAAGGCAACGGGTGCTTTTGCCGTCAGCAAAGACGGCGGTGATGTGGACGCTATCACAGCGGCTACTATCTCATCCCGTGCTTTTCTCGAGGCAGTCAATAAGGCGTATGCGGCATATTCCGATGGCGAAGTGGAGGCGGCTACAGGTGCCAGCAGACAGGCTGAACCCCAAGCCGACACTGTCGCAACCGTGGCAGCCGATACCATTCAAACAGTTATAGAAACGGAGGCAAACAATGAATAACGCTCTCAAAACACTCACCAACGGTATCCTCAAGGATAACCCTACCTTTGGTCTCGTCCTCGGTATGTGTCCTACTCTGGCTACCACCACATCGGCTATCAACGGTATGTCTATGGGCTTGGCTACCTTGTTCGTACTCGTATGCTCCAACGTAGCTATTTCTTTGCTCAAGAACCTCATCCCCGACAAGGTGCGTATCCCTGCTTTCATAGTCGTTATTGCTACTTTCGTAACAATGGTGCAGTTGGTTATGCAAGCCTATCTGCCGGGTATCTATGATGTGCTTGGACTCTTTATTCCGCTGATTGTGGTCAACTGTATCGTTCTCGGACGTGCAGAGGCATTTGCTGCCAAAAACAGCGTCGGGCTATCTGCTCTCGACGGACTCGGTATGGGTCTCGGTTTTACCATATCGCTCACCCTCATCGGGGCTATCCGCGAGTTCTTCGGTACCGGCTGTATCTTCAACTGCCACATCTATAGCGACCACTATAGTATGCTTATCTTTGTCCTTGCACCGGGAGCCTTTCTCGTGCTGGGCTATGTAATGGCAATCGTACAAAAACTCATCAAGAAATAATCACGCACTATGGTTTATATTCTGATATTTATCTCTGCGATACTTGTTAATAATATCGTATTGAGTCAGTTCTTAGGTATATGTCCTTTTCTGGGCGTAAGTAAGAAAATCGATACCGCTTTGGGTATGGGGGCTGCCGTTACCTTTGTGCTTACTTTGGCTACCGTAGTTACCTACTTGCTGCAAAAGTTGCTGGTTCTATGGCACGTTGAGTTCTTGCAGACCATTCTCTTTATCTTGGTCATTGCGGCACTTGTACAGATGATAGAGATTGTTCTCAAAAAGATCTCTCCCTCTCTCTATCAGGCACTCGGTGTGTTCCTGCCGCTTATCACTACTAACTGTTGCCTTCTCGGTGTGGCTATTCTGGTGGCTAACGGTACCAACAAACTCCCTGCCGGTGCCGACCACAACCTGCTGACGGGTACGCTCTTTGCTTTCGCTACGGCATTAGGCTTCGCGCTGGCGTTGATCCTTTTTGCCGGTATCCGCGAGCAACTCTCAATGAACAAAGTGCCGAAGGCTATGGAGGGAACTCCTATTGCCCTCGTTACCGCAGGTCTGCTTGCTATGGCATTTATGGGCTTCAGCGGCGTTGTCGGCTAATCCAGTATTCCTCTCTTTTGGTCAAGGCCTGCCTGCGTAGTTTCCGCTACCCCGCAGGCTTTGTGCTTTCAGAAATACTCATAATTCTTAATTCACAATTCATTATATATATGAAACGGTTGTTTTCTACTCTCCTTGGTGCTTTTGCCATCAGCGTTACCGCCTCTGTGGCATGTACCAATTTCATTGTGGGCAAGGATGCTTCAGCGGACGGCTCCACTATCATCTCCTATGCTGCGGATAGTTACTCATTGTATGGTTTTCTCCATTTCTCTCCTGCTGCCGATTATCCCAAAGGCGCAATGCGTGAGGTCAAAGACTGGGATACCGGTCGCCCGCTCGGGCAAATCCCGCAAGTGGAACATACCTACAGCGTGGTCGGCAATATGAACGAGCACCAACTCACCATCGGCGAGACCACGTGGGGCGGACGTGCCGAACTATGGGACACTGTCGGTATCGACTACGGAAGCCTTATATATATTGCGCTTGAGCGTTGCAAGACCGCCCGCGAAGCCATCGATTGTATCACCTCGCTTGTTGAGGAATACGGCTATGCCAGCGAGGGAGAGACTTTCTCCATAGGCGACCCCAACGAGGTATGGATTATGGATTTGATCGGAAAAGGTCCAGGGCGGAAAGGTGCTGTCTGGGTGGCTACCCGCGTACCCGACGACTGTATCTGCGCCCACGCCAACCAGGCACGTATCACAAATATCAATTTCAAGGACAAGAAGAACTGGCTCTACTCCAAAGATGTGGTCAAGTTCGCCCGCGAGAAAGGCTATTTCTCGGGCAAGGACGCTGATTTCTCTTTCCAGGCCGCTTATGCGCCGTTCGATTTCTCAGGACTGTATGTCTGCGAGGCGCGTGTATGGAGTTTCTTCCGCCATTTCTCCGATGATATGGAGCAATACTTCGATTACGCTACAGGCAAGACGTTTCTCGAGACCGGCGGCAAGGATGCCGGCACGCCTATGCCGCTCTATATCCGTCCGAACCACAAAGTAAGTGTGCAGGAAATCAAAGACTGTATGCGCGACCAGTACGAGGGCACGCCGCTTGACATCACACAAGGCACCGATGCCGGTCCGTGGAATACCAAACTGCGCTATGGTTCCCTCACTTTCAAACTCGATAGTATTTCCTACTGGTACGAGCGCCCGACGGCTACCCAGCAGACCGCATGGTCGTTTGTGGCACAGATGCGGGGCTATGCCGACCCCAAAGCGGGCGGTATATTCTGGTTCGGCGTAGACGATGCCGCAACCAATGTCTATGTGCCGATGTACTGCCGTATCAACCACATTCCCGAGTGCTTCGCCGAGGGCAACGGCGATCTCTACACCTACTCGCCTACATCGGCATGGTGGACTTTCAATATAGTGGCTAACTGGGCATACACCAAGTACTCCCATATGAAACCCGATATCGTCAAGGTGCAGCAGATGCTGGAGGAGAAATTCAATGCCCAGATAGAGGGTGTGGATGCCCAAGCCGCTGCTATGAGCGATGAAGAGGCACGCCGCTTCCTTACCAACTATAGTTGCGCCCAAGCCGACAACACAATGATTGAGTGGCAAAACCTAGGTATCTACCTATTAGTCAAATACCTCGACGGACAGGAGCGCAAAGAGGAGAACGGACATTTCAAACGCAACCCCTATGGTGAACCCACAAGTCCGAACCGCCCCGCTTTCCCCGAATCGTATCTCAGAACTTTCAAAAACGAAATAGCACATGAATAACATAGAACCTCGCGAAGTATTCGACATCTTCGCACAGATAAACCAAGTTCCGCGCCCATCCAAGCACGAGGAGCGTATCTCGCAATGGCTGCAGGATTTTGCCCGCAAGCACCATATCGAATATACCGTTGATGAGGCAATGAATGTCATTATGCGCAAGCCTGCCACAGCGGGCTACGAACAGCACGAGGGCGTTATCCTCCAGGCGCATATGGATATGGTCTGCGAGAAAAACAGCGACGTGCAGCACGATTTCTATAAAGATCCTATTTGTACCTACGTGGACGGCGAATGGCTCAAAGCCAAAGGTACCACCCTCGGTGCGGACAACGGTATCGGTATTGCTATGGCGTTGGCAGTGATGACCGACGATACATTGCACCACCCTGCGCTCGAGTGCCTCTTTACCGTGGACGAGGAAACGGGGCTCACGGGGGCTTTCAAACTGAAGGACGGATACCTCAACGGCAAACGCCTTATCAACCTTGATTCTGAGGACGATGGGCAGATCTTTATCGGTTGCGCCGGCGGCATTGATACTCTGGCTAAAATGCACTATACGCCCGCACCGCTACCCGCATCGCACTGCTGGTTTGCCGTGCGCCTGAGCGTCAGCGGACTGATGGGCGGACACTCCGGCGACGACATCAACAAGGGGCGTGGCAATGCCAATAAGGTACTAGTCAATTTTCTGAATTTGCTGATGACCAAGACCGAGTTCCAACTCGCATCCATTAGCGGTGGGAACCTTCGCAATGCGATTGCCCGCGAAGCGGAAGCCCTCGTCTGTGTGCCAACCGAGTACAAAGAGCAACTCCGTGCCGATTGGAATATCTATACCGCCAATGTGGAGCGCGAACTCGGGGCGGTGGAAAAAGATATACATCTCGACCTTGAGTCTGCACCGCTGCCCGAAACGGTCATTCCGGAGAAACAGGCGTACCAACTCATTATGGCACTCTACGCCTGCCCACATGGTATGGTGGCTATGAGCAAGGATATGCCGGGATTGGTGGAAACCAGCACCAACCTCGCCAGCATCAAAATGAAAGCGGAACCCGACGGAACACCTTATGTCGAAATCAATACCAGCCAACGCTCGTCCGTTGAGGCACAGAAACACCACATCAAAGACCGTGTGGAGTACAGCCTCGCTATGGCTTGCGACGAAGTAACGCACGGCGACGGCTATCCCGGCTGGACACCCAACGTCCATTCCCCGCTCTTGGAGGCTACCAAGCAGGCGTACATCGACCTCTTCCATACCGCACCGCAAGTGCTTGCTATCCATGCGGGGCTCGAGTGCGGACTATTCTTGAAGAAATATCCGTACTTGGATATGGTCAGCATCGGTCCGCAGATGTACGGTGTCCATTCCCCGCAGGAGCGGCTCAGCATCCCCTCCACAGCCCGCTGCTACCAATGGTTGCGCCACACCTTGGAGATACTGTAAATCCGCAGATTCATAATTCATACAAAAGGAGGCTGTCTAACAAGTTAAAAAGAATACCTGTTCTTCAGAAAAAGATTGCCCTTGACGACGCGAGCCGCGTCGTCTCCCACCAAAATAAGAGGCTGCCTATACTTGTTAGGCAGCCTCTTATGTTTAAGTCAAGGTCGGGCAACCTGCTCATGGCAGCAAGCCGGATGCCGACCTTGGCTCAATAGACTTTCTATTGCTTGATAAAGCGGAATACGTTTCCGTTTACGTTGAGCAGATAGGTGCCTTGCGGCAGAGCGTTTACATTGAGTGTCTCTACATCTGAGGTAAGCATAGTGCGGTATATCAGTTGTCCTTGCAGGTTCAGCACACGCACCTCGGCACCCTCGGCACCGCTGATATTCAGCATATCACGGGTGATAGTCGGGAATACACGGATATTGCCCAGTTCCATGGTTTGGCAACCCGTACCGACCTTGTCCTTCCACTCATAGGCACCAATCGTCGGCACAGCAGCACGCTTCTGACCCGTGATGTCGGTAGTAACAAAAGCCAATGCCTCACCACTCACGAGGTTGCCCTTGTTCACAGGACGGAGTACCTCCTCCGACTCGAATGTTACTGCCTCCGTGATGTCGGTGGTACTGCCTATCGCTGTACGCCAAGCAGCGATATCACTGTACTCGGTCGCATCTATCTCTGCCAACTTGCCATTCTCCGAATACAGCAGATTATGCTCACTACGGCTTACATAACTTGCATCGCCTACCGATACGGCAGGCATATTGTCACTATAAAACAGGTTGTTCACTACCTGCAAGTTGGTATTATTCGACCTCCGTATATACATATACAGCGGGTATGCGTTGGCACCCGATGTACGCACGGTGTTGTTGGCAAAGACTACATTCTTGCATGCCTTGTTGAAATAGACAGCATACGAGTTGTCCGAAGCCGCGTTGGTCATATCCACCACATTGTTGTAGATATGCGCCGGAGCCTCTTCCATACCGTTGATGTCGCGGATATAGAAACCGTGGCAAGCGGTGGAAGCGAGGTTGACAGACACATAGTTATTGCTGATCTGTGTCCCCTCGGACAGACGCAGGTCGATACACCAAACGCTCTTGCTGCTCTCTACCGTCTTGCGGATGATGTTGCCGTCCACTACCGCATTGCTCTCGCCTAAGGATATGATAATGGCTTGCGCACCCTGTCCTTCAAACGTGTTGCCGATAATCTTCGCACCCATCTGTTTGGTCGTCCAGTTACCCGACACGTTCACACCCGCATAACCACCCTTCAGTGTCGAATTGCTCAAGGTGAAGTAATTATTCAGTACTTTTTCGTCTTTGGCATTGGCATACACCAAACGTACATTGGTAGAAGCGATGTTCTCCGCACGATAGATGTAGCAACTGTCAATAGTAACGTGTTCCGACTTGTTGCAAACCAGCACCACCGTGTGGTAACTCTCGTTGGCGGTGGTGAGGGTCAGGTTGCTGAACGTAATATAGTCCGCACCATTCACATTGACGATACCCTGCGTCTCGTCTCCCGCAGAACTTGACTGCGGCGAATAAGTGTCATATTTGACAATCACATCCTCATAGTTGCCCGTCTGCGAGCGGAATGTAATGGTATTCTCTGCCGATACGCCCTTTATCTCGGGAATGGTGAGATACTCGGTATAGGTACCGGGCTCAATAAGGAACGTTACCGCACTCTCAATACCGTTCTGCAAAGCGTCGATAGCCGATTGGATAGTCTTGTACTTGGCTGCACTGCTTGCTCCTACAATATACGTTCCGTGCATACCGCCGACAACCTCAAAGGAAGCCGTAACAGCGTTCTTCGGTTGGATGGTGGTCTTGTTCACGTCCACGCTCTTGAGTGTAGCGGTTACCTGTGTGCCTTCTTCCACAGCAGCAGGCACGTCCATTGTAATCCAGTAGTAGTACGTTCCGCGACCGATGATAGTGTCTGCTTTTTCCACAAGGTGGGCAGTACCGAAGACATCTGCTGTGCCTGTGCTGTACACTTTGACCGTCCCTGCGGTGAGTGAAGTCTCTACATCGAAGTTCTCTACAGGCAACTTGCCGCGGTCGCCCGACACATACACAGCGGCGCAGAGTATCTGTACGTCCGTACCACCGTGGTTCACGGTAGCAGTCACTACATCTTGTACTTTGACAGAGTCAAGTACCAGCGGCTGCAATTCGTGGCAACTGACCTCAATCTCCCAGCCGTCGGTAGCGTAGTAGTTATTTGCTTCGTAGGTAATCGTCAGTGCGCCCGTAGCGTCTGAAGAGATAATGGTCATGTTCTCAATATCCTTTGTGTAGTACGAGAGACTGACATCGGCTTTGTCTTTGGTCTGTTCGCCATAATATACATAGAAATTGTCCGCGCCGTTGATAGCCCATTGCTTAAACTTGAGTTGGATAGCCGAGTTGGGTACGGTCGGCACAAAAGTAACCGTGCCTTTGAGTCCGAGAGACACCTTGTTGTCTGCACCGCCATCGTCGTAGAAAGAGAGCGGGGTGTTGTCCACTTCTACGCGCTGCCCTGTACCATTCTTGAGCAGATACATATTGCGTACCACACGCGTGTTGGCAGGTACTTCGGGGGTCAGTGTAGCCTCTCCTACTGCGATTTGCACGCTCTGAACAGAGACCTCTGTGCCGATGGGTGCGTCTGTAGCGATATTAACCGCAAGGGTGTATGCGTTTTTGCCTTCTGCCAGTGTAGCATTGACGGGCAGTACTACCTCGGTACCTTTCACTTCCGCACGTGCCACTATATTCTCGCCTTGCAGGAGCCACAGCGAATCAACTGCCGCAGCACAGTCGCCCAGTGTAACGGTGATATTCTT
>DKEG01000036.1:13494-16481 GCA_002452095.1 Bacteroidales bacterium UBA6828
TTCTGTCCGCGTGTGAGAGCATCGGAAGAGAGTGTGGTCAGTGTGGTGGTCTCTATCGTCATCGGTTGAGGGAGATACTCGCTTACTGTGGCTTTCCAACCCTTGCCTGCACCTATGTACGTGGGAAACTCCGTATTGGCATTGAATACAACAGTCAGTGCGCCGTCCTTGGCGATGGAGCGCACCAAGCCGGGACCCGTGGCACAGTTGTCTTTGTCCGCCTCCCACAGCAGTTCGCCCGCTGTACCTTGCCCCGCATAGATACGGAAAGTGGCTTTGGAGTAACTATTGTACGATACGGCAAAGTCAGAGAACTCCATCTGAATGACATGCCCTTCCGTTGTCGGAACAAAGGTCGTTATTTGATTGCAATCCTCGGCTTTGTAACTGGTGGAATATGCATCCTGCGGAGTGTGCGTAAATTTCCACTCATTATACACATAGATGGTTTTCTCACCACAAACAGAATAGTATGTATTGTCTATAGTCAGTACATCAGCCGAGTTGCTGAAATCCTTGTAGTCGGTATTGTTGGAGAAATCCACTTGTGTGATGTTGGCAGCAACAGTTTGTTTGTTCTGCACGTTGCAAGCCACGTCGTAGGTCAGGAAGAAATAGTTGTCTCCTTCGGTGAGCGAGATACCGCTTGCGGGGATAGTAAATTCGTTGGCGGTAACGGCTACTTTGCCTACTTTCCGCGTGGTAGCAAAGACATCGGAAGCACCTGTAAAATACAGCGTTGCGCTATCGATACGCTCGTAGGTATTGCCTGTATTGAAATGGAATGATGTAGGTTGCAACGCCGGTTCGGTATTCTCCGTAGTGAGACAGAAGCGCATTACTTGTACGTCGGTTGCACAGCCTGCCACCTTACCGGTCTGTTTGGTTACAGCAGAAGAAGCAACCTCCATCTGCACAGCACTGAACTCGCTTACCACTGCCTCGAAGCCGGCACCCTGCATAGATTCCACTAAACAGTTGCTCTTCAGATAGACCGTAAGTGCACCGTTCTCCGCCGTACTTTTGACGCTGTAGTTATCCACTTTGCCGCCCTCGACCTCCAATGTGTAGAGGAGACTGTCTTTATTGACAGAAGTTCCATTGTAGATAGAAAGGATATCGGCTCTACCCCATTGTGCTGCAGACTTGGTGTAGAAGATATGTATATCGTGCATATCCAGTTGTATCTTCTTACCGGAGTGAGCAGGCATGAAAGTAACCGTACCCTCAAAGCCCTCGCTTATGTTGCCGTCCACGCCGCCATCGTCATAGAAGGGTGTTTCGCGGTCGATAGTTACCATCTGGTGGGTATTATTTACCATTAGCACCATAGGTATTACGGTCTGCTGTACGGGTGTTGCCGTGGTCAGCGTGGTATAACCGTTGGATGTGCTCAGTCCTGTAAAAGCAAATATAGCAGTAGCGTCTATTTGGGCGTTTTCCAAGACATCACCGCATACGCGGAAACTATTATCACCGGTTGTCAAGGCTTGATTAAGCGAGAATGTACAGGTATTACCATTTTGCGATATGGTGGTTTCAAGTGCCTTGTTTCCCAGATAGAGGTGCAGTTTGGCAGCATCATATACACCGTCTTGTGTCAGTGTAAACGAGACTGATTTCAACGTATCAGCAGGAGTCAGACCTTCCGTAGTAATGTTGAGTGTACCCAAAGCAACAGATGTCTTGTTGGCATACACAGTACTTTCCACGTCGCTATAATTGGCAATGGCTGAGGTTACTTTCAGCGGTTTGGCTTCTATCAGGCTGACTGTTGCTTTCCAGCCCTTGCTTTGGTACGGGTCTTTGAAATAGAAACAGCAAGACAAGTCTCCGGTAGCATCTGTAGAAGTATAAGTTTGGTTGGTAAATGTACCATGCAAGGTAGCGAGTAACTTATCCGTTGCGGGGAATTTGTAAGAGGCAGTTACTCCTGAACCGGATGTAGGGTAAGTAACGCTTGTGGTGTCAAAAACGCCATTATAGATATAGAGTTTGGCATCATAGGAATCACTATATGGCTTCACCTCGAATTCTTCAAAGTTAATGGAAACGGCATAGCCCTTTTCCGCCGACTTGAAAATTGTAGTGGCAAACGAGTTGTTGGTACCGCCGGTATTCATACTTTCGGTACCTTTGTAGTCGTAGAAAGTAATCGGTTTGTCTTTTTCCACCAAGACGACCTGTTTACCAAATTGGGGCATAAGCACGTCTTCGGCGTGCGCCCCGAGCGGGATGAGGGTCAGGAGACCCAACAGTCCTGCTAATAGAAAGGATTTCTTTTTCATATTTATTTCAGTTAGTTTATGTTTTTCCACAAAGAGAGCCGTCTGACTTTCATCAAACGGCTCTATGCTCAATCTATGGGTATGCACTCATAGCAACCAACAATGGTAATGGTTCATTATACATTGTTAATTGTACATTGTCTTTTGCTCTTGACCACGAGAGCCGTTTCAGACTGCGGTACGGCAGGTCTTCTGACTTGTTTTCCTCTGTTATACCTTCCCATTGGAACTTTCCAACAGTGGTTATGTATGTAACGGGGTGCAAGTACACATTTGTCGTTTAGAACGACGCGAGCCTCGTCGTCTCCCATTTGTGTATTGCTAAAAACTTACAGCAGCGGGACTGTCCGGGATTTGCACCCGATTCCCTTTTAATCGCAAGTCTGCCTATGCAGGGGCAGATTGCGAACCTGTATCGCATAGTATGTATGCCCTTCGGCATATCCGTTCATCAACGGACGTGCAAAGATACTACAACTTTTTGGATTGTACAAAGATTTAGTTGCGAACAAGTAAAAAATCGACCAATAGCAGTCGGAATGGTGCAAAAACAGGGAAGAGCAGAGGTAAGGGAGAGGCGTTGTGCGTGCTTCGGACACAATGGTATAGTGCGGTAGTATGAGCCGAGATGTCTTATTCTATCGGGATTGACTGCTGAATAACCTAAGAATAACCTAAGAATCACCTAAGAATCACCTA
>DKEG01000069.1:0-11640 GCA_002452095.1 Bacteroidales bacterium UBA6828
TTTGTTATTGGACAGTACACTGTTATCCTCCTGACATCCACCTGACTTTTTTATACAAGGTGTACTTGCAAACATCGGTATTTTTCCGTAAATTTGCGCCATAAAAAACAGACTGCTATGAAAACAAAACATGTGGCTCTTGTACTCGGTTCGGGCGGTGCCCGCGGAATGGCGCATATCGGGGCTATTGAGGAACTGTTGAACCGAGGTTATGAGATAACGAGCATTGCGGGGACATCTATGGGGGCGATGATTGCCGGTATGTATGCCGCTGGGCGGCTGCAAGAAGCCAAAGAATGGTTCTTGCAGGTGGACAAACAATTGATACTCAGGATGATGGATATTTCGCTTTCGTTCAACTCGGTCGTGAAAGGCGAGCGCATTATCAACGAGTTGGAAAATGTGGTGCCCGATTGTCTCATTCAAGACCTGCCTATTCCGTGTTCGATTGTGTCAGCGGATCTGATCTCGGCGGACGAGGTGGTCTTTAAGACGGGCAGCCTGTTCAATGCCATTCGTGCCAGTATCAGTATTCCGCTTTTTTTCCAGCCGGTACAGAAAGGGCGACGGCTATTGGTGGACGGCGGTATTCTCAATCCGCTGCCGCTCAATCGCGTGAAACGGCAGCGTGGCGACTTGCTTGTGGCAATGAATATCTCAGGCAAAGACTGTATGGCGGTGAAGAAACAGCAGACCCAATCCGCATTGAGCAAAGCGACCGAACTGATAAAGAAAAAGGGCATCAATCTGCCTTTGCAGTTGCAGGGGCTGACTATGCGTTTGGAGAAAAAGCAAGTGGAACAAAGTGTAAACCTCGCTAATTCCGTGAATTATATCACTATGGTGGATCGTATGTTGGATATGCAGATACAGCAGAATACGCAATTGGCATTGCAACTCACGCCACCGGATATCCTTGCAGAGATGCCACAATATGCTTTCACCACTTTTGATTTCGACAAAGCGGAAATCATTATGGAGCAAGGGCGTCTCCTAATGCGCAAAGCCATTGACCGCTATGAGGAACAATTAACATCCCCCTAGCCTCTCATTAATGGTTAATTTGTGGGAATTATATGTTTTATAACCGTTTTACCGTTTTTGTTTGCGGAAGGCTTGTGCGCTGACGCCGGTATGGATACGGAAATACTTGCAGAAACTGCTTGCAGTAGCAAAGTCCATACTGAAAGCAATCTCTTTGATGCTTTCGTCGGTAGCAAGCAAGCGTTGCTTTATTTCACGAATGGCAATCTCGTTGATAATGTTCGATGGGGTTTTCTTTGCCACCTGATTGCAGATATAGGTCAGGTATTTGGCAGAGATAGCCATCTTGTCAGCATACCACGAAACCGAGTGGCGCGAGGTGCGGTTGTTTTCCAGCAGGCGGACAAACTGCGAGAAAAGTTGCGTAGTATGGGCGTTGACAATCGTTTCATTTACAGGCACAATATCTTCTTCGTGCTGCTCGTGCATTGACTCGTCCACCCACGAAATCATCTCAAAGATAATGGCTTGTGCCAGCATCTCGGCAATACGTTTCTGATAGGGTGAAGATTCCTGCGAATAGAGTTCCACAAGTCGCCCGTATGCCTCGCTCAACTGCAGGCGGCGTTCGTTGAGGTGAATAATCGGATGGCTGGATAAAAACTTGTATTTGTCGTACCAACTGTCTTGCAGGCGCAGGCACGAATAGGCTATATCGCTCAGCGAATCGGACGTAAAAGAGAATATCTGACACTGAAAATCAGGCGTATGCATATAGTGCCCAAGCAGAAAATCGGGCATACAGAACAGCAAATCATTTTGCTGTATCTCGTAACTGTCCTGATTCAATTCTACCCGCAGACGCCCTTGGCGGCACACAATAATGAGCGCAGAAGCCACAGGCACCTGGTTGTTATTTACCAACGCATCCAAATCATCAGAAATGAGAATGTTCTCATAAGGAATCTTGTCTATCATAATTAGTCCGTTTTTCGTGGATATGTGTTTGTTCTACGTCGAAATATGCAAAAAATGTTCCAAACGGACAAAATGTGCTTTTTGCGAACCGATAAAATACTATACGGTAATAAAAAGTATGCAGTTTGTGTCTTTTGGATAATCGATAAGGCGTATCTTGGCAGTATTTTTGTGGCAAGAAAGGAAAATAACTTAACGTTAGTTCGATATAAGCAAATTGTCTTGCTTTACCGCCGTAGGCGAATAAGATTTAAGACAATTTATGGATAAAAACAAAGTTATTCTTAGATTTGATTTCTTGCCGCTGTGCGGCAAAGGAGTTTTTATATCGTACTCACGTTAACTTAACTTTTACATAAGGGATTGGCGCGATTATGTCCGCCGCAACCCGTTGTCTGAACGCAAAGACTGATGCCGCTTTGGTTGCACATACTGATTTGGATTTTTGCTCTCAACACGATTGTAGTTATCGTGCTGGAAAATCGTCGACCGACCGATACGTTGGCGTGGATGCTTTTGCTGCTTTTTGTGCCGGTTGTCGGGCTGGTTCTGTATTTTCTGTTTGGTACGCGTCCTGTGCGGCATATGCTTATCAAACCGAAAGATTTACAAATACTGAAAGCGCATATACAACCATTGGCAGTTGCTCCCACCGGAGCGGAACGACCTTTGGCGGATTTGCTGTTTGCCAACAATCAAGCGTATTTGACGGCAGACAACCATATCGAACTATATACCACATTCAAAGATATGGTGGAACATCTGCAGCACGATTTGACGGCTGCTAAAGACCACATCCATTTCCAGTTCTTTAAGTTTGAGGACGATGTTGTAGGGCGGCAAATTAGTGATATTCTGATTGATAAGGCATCGCAAGGTGTGAAAGTGCGTGTCATCTACGATGCCGCTGCCAATTGGAGTGTACCCGTTGGGTTTTATCGCCGCTTGCGCAAGGGTGGGGTAGATGTGCAGCCTTTCAACAGGATATTTCCGTATATCTCTTCATTTTCCAACTATCGCAATCACCGCAAAGTGGTTGTCATTGATGGCAAAGTGGGCTATATGGGGGGAATGAATATCGCCGAGCGTTATCTCACGGGGATCCGTACGGGAGTGTGGCGCGATACGCATTTCCGAATTACCGGTGCGGCTGTGGGCGAGATGCAGATTGCTTTTCTCTCCGACTGGCATTTCGCCGCACATCGACTGCTCACCGCTCATCGCTATTTCCCGAAATCGGAGGAAAACACTTCGTCTGGAACAAAGGTGCAGATCGTAACATCCAATCCTACCGACCCGTGGCGGGTAATGAACCAGTCGCTTACGCTGCTCATCGCCCGGGCGTGCGACTATGTCTGGTTGCAGTCGCCCTATTTTATCCCCACCGATGCTATCTTGAATGCCCTTTGTACTGCAGCCCTTGCGGGCAAAGATGTGCGGCTGATGATACCTGCTCAGAGCGATCGTGGCATTCTTGTGCCGAAAGCCACGTTTTCGTATCTCGATCGTGTCTTGGCGGCAGGAGTGCGCGTTTTCCTATATGATGCAGGCTATATGCATGCCAAGACGGTAGTGGCGGACAACCGGATTGCAAGCATTGGTAGCGTGAATATCGACCCGCGCAGCATCAGTTTGTCGTTCGAAATCAATGCGTTTGTCTATGATACGGGCGTGGCTCTGCAGCAACGTGCGTTGTTTGAGCAGGATATGCTCCAGGCACACGAACTCAACCTCGCCGACTGGCGCAAACGCTCGCTGTGGGAACGCTGTATAGAGTCTTTCGCACGTATTCTGGCACCAATCTTCTAAAAAGAGACTGTCTAACAAGTATAGGCAGTCTCTTTTCGATGTCGTTTTTTCGTGAAATTATATTGTATGGTCGGGGACGCGGACGCCCCCGTCCGCGGTCAAGTCGTCAGACTTGTTTGTTTTTTCGATGTTTTTTCGACTTATTAAACACCCTCTTTTATTATATAAGGCTAATGTGTCCAATAGAACTAATAGCCCAATAGGACTAAATACTATTCCATCAGTTTTTTGTAGCGCACGCGGTGTGGCTCTACGGCATCGTCGCCGAGACGCATACGCTTGTTGGCTTCGTAGTCGGAGTAACTCCCCTCGAACCAGAACACCTTGGAATCTCCCTCATAGGCAAGGATATGGGTGCAGATACGGTCAAGAAACCAGCGGTCGTGCGAGATGACTACCGCGCAACCGGCAAAATTCTCCAAACCTTCCTCCAATGCACGCAGTGTGTTCACATCGATGTCATTGGTCGGCTCGTCCAACAGCAGCACATTCGCCTCGCTTTTGAGCGTCAGGGCAAGGTGCAGGCGGTTGCGCTCACCGCCAGACAGCACTCCGCATTTCTTTTCTTGGTCGCTGCCTGTAAAATTGAAACGGCTCAGATAAGCGCGTGCATTGATTTCGCGCCCGCCCACGCGGATATATTCCGTACCGTTGGAGATGGTCTCGAATACCGTTTTCTCGGGGTCTATGTTCGAGTGCACCTGATCCACATAGCCCACTTTCACCGTCTCGCCCACCGAGAAAGTACCCTTGTCGGCTTTCTCCATATCCATAATCATACGGAACAGGGTGGTCTTGCCCGCACCGTTAGGACCAATCACTCCCACGATACCGTTCGGCGGGAGCATAAAGTTCAAGTCCTCGAACAGCACCCGGTCGCCAAACGCTTTGGCAACGCCCTCTGCATTGATTACCTTGTTGCCCAAACGCGGTCCGTTGGGGATAAAGATCTCCAATTTCTCCTCGCGCTCTTTCTGTTCCTCATTGAGCATCTTGTCGTAGGCTCCTAAGCGGGCTTTGGATTTTGCCTGACGGGCTTTGGGTGCCATGCGCACCCATTCCAATTCGCGCTCAAGGGTCTTTCTGCGCTTGCTGGCCTGTTTCTCTTCCATTGCCATACGGGCGGTCTTCTGTTCCAGCCACGAAGAATAGTTGCCTTTCCACGGGATACCCTCGCCGCGGTCAAGTTCAAGAATCCAACCTGCCACGTGGTCAAGGAAATAGCGGTCGTGGGTGATACAGATCACCGTACCGGCGTATTGTTGCAAGTGCTGTTCGAGCCAGTCTATCGATTCGGCATCAAGGTGGTTGGTCGGCTCATCGAGCAGCAGAATATCAGGCTGTTGCAGCAGCAGACGGCATAGTGCCACACGGCGGCGCTCGCCTCCAGACAGGTTCTTTACCAATGCATCATCGTCCGGACAACGCAGCGCATCCATCGCGCGGTCTAATTTGGTATCGATGTTCCATGCATCGCTGCTGTCCAATTTGTCTTGCAACTCGGCTTGGCGTGCCAGCAGTTTGTCAAAATCCGCATCGGGCTCGGCAAAGGCGGCATTGATTTCGTCATATTCGCGGAGCATATCCATAATCGGCTGCACACCCTCCTGTACGCACTCGCGCACGGTCTTTTCGGGGTCAAGTTTCGGATCTTGCTCCAGGTAACCTACGCTGTATCCCGGTGAGAAAACCACTTCACCTTCGTAGTTCTTTTCCACTCCGGCGATGATCTTCATCAAGGTGGATTTACCTGTTCCGTTCAGACCGATGATGCCGATTTTGGCACCATAGTAGAATGAGAGGTAGATGTTGTTCAGTACTTTCTTTTGGGGCGAGAAACTCTTGCTCACGCCCACCATCGAGAAAATGATTTTCTTGTCGTCTGCCATATATCTTTGGTTTTATTGTGCAAATATTTTATTGTGCAAAGGTACTCAAATTTTCCCGATTACACAAATCGGCAAAAATATGCACTTTATGCAATTTCTATACCTCATAATAGCAATTACGGCAACGACACGGCAACGAGAGCGGTGGATAGGCGGTGTTTAAGCGATGTTTTTATGCAGTTTATGCACCTTTTATGCAGTCTTTTTGCATAAAATAAGGGCTGCCCACACGAGCAGCCCCTCAATTACACATTGCTCATTACAAATTAATTTCTACGCCCATTGCCGTGTCCAAAACCGTGGCAGTACCGCTTGTCGTGTTGAACTCGCCCGTGTAGGTCTGCAAGGTGGCGTTGTTCGCGTCCTTGACGGTCATACCGAAGGTGTAGCGGGTAGATTCGCTCAACCCCGTAACCGTGAAGCGGAAACCTGCGGCAGTCTGTTCGGCTGTATGGCGGGGTGTCTGTCCGTTGCGCGAGGGGGCAAAGGCAATGTTGGTCAGTTGCCCGCTTGCATTGAACACCAACGTGCAGAACACTACGCCGTCTTTGCGTATCTCGAGGGTGTAGGTGTCTGCCGAAGCATCTGCCCTCCAGACAAAGGTCGCCTCGTTGCCTGACGGCGTTACCGTAACATATTTGTCGGATGTTTACAGTTGCATGGATATTACCTTGTACCACCACGACCAATCGTAGGCGGCAGAAGGATGATAGACGGCTATCACACGCGATTGCTTGCCGTTCTTCAGTTGGTAATACCCATTCGGGACTGACCAACCGTCCATCACCAAGGGTTCACCGTCCATCCGGCCATCCTCTTTACCTGGCAGATTGTTGTACAAACGGGTTACTCCCCATACGATAATCAAATCGGGTTGCAACTCCTCGATTACCTCAAGAAAAGCCTTTCTGCCCTCGGCATAGTCTTCCGGAGTACCGCCTTGGCGCGCTCCCTGCATAGCCACTTGCAGAAAATTGAAGAACGCTACCGAGTTCCAAATCTCTTTGCTCCTTTCGAGGGTGGTCTCTTCGTTCACCAAAGAACGTTCGAACTTGCGGAAAGTACCCGTCCAACGGTCGGTATCGCCGTTGATAACCATTTGCACGATGCCGGTGGTATTGAGGTCTTCACACTCCGGCGCGTACTTGCGCCCGCACTGCTGGCAGCCATCGCAATAATGGCTTTCGCCGAGAACCAGTATCTTCTTGCCGAAGATACCACCGGTCTCATAGTTTTTGCCTACCCAAGGCTTAAAGAAAACATGTTTCATACTATTAAAATTTAGTCTGTCTCCACTTTGTTATTCGGCTATCGACTTTCTCCGTTTTATAGATTTAGTTTTGATTGTCCGCCGGCACTCGGACAAATGCTTAATCAAGTGTGTGGACTTGACGCTGCAAAATTACTATAAACATTTAACATACACAAGCAGAAAAACAATAATTCCTAATAGATAGGGGTTGATGAGCATTTTCTATAAGTTGGAACCAATGTCTCATATGCCGCTAAAGCGGCAAGAAAAATAAAGAAACAGCCCGTAACTTCTCGTTACAGGCTGATAATAATACCTTATTTCAGATTTTACGGTATCAAGATTTTCTGTACTTGAGAGCCGTTGAGGAGGATATAGATGCCTGCAGGCAAATGGTCTTTCTCGGCAGTCAGTTCCTGCCCCATAAGCGTAAATACACGGGTAGCAGCGTCCGAAATACAAATCTCTGTACGTACATTTTCTATGGCATCCGTCTGCGATTTGCAAACAGAGGTCAGCCCCGCATTGTCAATCTCCCAATAGTTGGCAATTGTACCATTAGGAGCAGTATAGCGGAAAGCAAAACGGAAGTTCGATTTCAGGAACGCTGCAGGAATAGTCAGCCTATTGTTGGTATAACTCTTGATTGTCCAATTCGGAATAGTTATTTGCGTCCACTTGGTCTCGTCAGGCGTATCACCGTCGGTATAACTATTGGTGTACCAAAGGGTTTGATACTGCTCGTATGCCCCTTCGGAATTGTCATAGAAGAGATTATGACGGAAAGTAAGCGTGGCACTCTCGGCGTCCGACAGGTCAAATGTGGG
This sequence comes from Bacteroidales bacterium UBA6828, assembly GCA_002452095.1. Taxonomy (GTDB): domain Bacteria; phylum Bacteroidota; class Bacteroidia; order Bacteroidales; family Paludibacteraceae; genus Colicola. The sequence goes on from DKEG01000069.1 coordinate 7,740, forward strand.
CGACACCAGCCAGTTGTCCATCTCGTCCGATTTCCGGTAACCATTGATGGTTACACCATACCTGGCATTAGATAGCCATGCAGCCGAACCCTTGATTCTCATTTCCGTAAAATCGCCCAAACCTGTTTTGAAGTCTTGCGAAAAAGCAATGTTGCAGTTGTCGGGGTCTGGATTGGGATTGGGGTCAACGGAGCCATCGCCGAGATTGATCGCCACCAGATAGGGGTCATGGTCGGAATACTTAACCGAACCGCCGCCGGTAGTATTTACATTATAGACCCCGGCGCCTGTGATCTGCTCCGCCATAGTGGAGTTGGCAAACACATGGTCGATGAGCGATTTGGTGCCGTTATAGATATGCGAATATGCCGCAGAGTTGTATTTTAGGATCTGCTCTTCGTATCCCGCATTGAGAAGGTAGGACAACGGGCTTTCCGATATAGTGCAGTTGAGGTCGCCCATAATCAGGATATCGGGGTCGATAGTTACACGCGAAAGGGCATTCACCAGGTCGGAAGCGTTTCTTTCACGTTTGGACTCACCTGCATCAGCAGAACTGTCCTTTGCCTTGAAATGGTTCATAGACAGTACAAAACGCTCACCCGTACCCAACTCCTCAAACGCTTGCAGACGCATAGTGTTGTTATAGTACATCTGGGTGGAAGTGGTGGTATTGCTGCCGACGGGTTTGACCTTGTCTATGCGATACATATAGCCCGATTTGATGTAGGTGGAGTCGGCAGAAAGACCATCTTTGACATAAGTATAGACCTGTTTGCCGGCGTCTTTGTTCATCGCCACGGACAAATAACCGAGTACGGAGTCGTTGACCTCCAACTCGTTGAACACATAGATGTCAGCATCGATGTCGCGCAAGGCTTTGACCATCTTTTGCGTCTTTGCCTGCAAGGCGGACAGGGTCTGTGCGTCCGACCGGTTGACCGTATAATTGACCACAAAATAATTGCGTGCGTTCTGTCCGCAAACGACCAGACGCCCGTTACCGACATTGGGGATAGAAGCCTGAATATCCGCCCAAACGGCAGGAACGGCGAGCCATACCAGCAGCCCGACCACCAAGCATTGCAAAATGTTTTTTCTCATAAATATCTTTTTGGTGCCACCATACGTTTGTTGGTGGTTGGTTATATCTTGGTTACAGGTTAGAGCACCTCTTTGAGGATTTCGCTGACAGTGGGGTGCGGAAAGACAACCTGCTGCATCTCGCTGATGGTGTAGCCCATACGGACGGCAAACGAAGCCGCCGAGACAAACTCGGAACAGGGGTTGCCAATCATATGCACCCCGAGAATGGTTTGGTTGCGCTTGTCCACAATCATCTTGCAGAGTCCCGTTTCGCCCTCGTTCTCCGCCACAAAGCGTCCGGAATAGGTCATCGGCAGTTGGTGGATTTCATACATACCCTGCACCTCTTCCGCCGGTTTGCCCTCCATATCCTGATAGAATTGGCTTACCTCACGTTCCGTCATACCCACCGAGGCAATCTCGGGGTTGGTATAGACCACACTCGGAATGGCATTGTAGGCAATACGTTGCAGCGGAATCTGCCTGAGCATACGCCCGACCGCCACCTCCGCCTGACGGCTTGCCACGTGTGCGAGCATAATCTTGCCCGTTACATCGCCGGCAGCATAGACATTCTTGAGATTGGTCTTCATAAAATGGTCCACCACGATACCGCCGCGGTGCAGTTCGAGGTCGTTGAGGGCATCCAAGCCCTGCAAGTTGGCACGCCGCCCGACCGAGACAAGGATACGCTCCGCATTGTATTCGCCGTTGGTGGTCAGTACCTTGGTGCCTTGTATCTCCGTAACCTTGGTATCTGTCAGGATATTTATTCCCGCTTTTTTGTATTTCTCGAGCAGAATAGAGACCACTTCTTGGTCGAGGTTCGGCAGGATAGTCGGCATTGCCTCAATGACCGTAACGGGTACGCCTAACTCGTGGTAGAGCGTGGCAAACTCCATACCGATTACACCACCACCCACGATAATCATTGACTGCGGCAGAGTAGTAGCCGCTAATGCATCGGTGGAATCCCACACAGCGGGATTGTCTTTGAGTCCGGGAATAGGCGGAACAAAATTGGTGGAGCCTGTACAGATAAGCAGGTTCTCCGCTTCGTAGGTCTCCCCGCTGCAAGCGATAACCACTTTTTCATCGGTACGACTGACGATAGTAGCCGCCCCATTGACCACCCGGCAATGCCCGTTGTTGAGACGCTGCCTGATACCCGCCACCAACTTGCGCACAACTTTGGTCTTGCGTTGTGCGATTTTTGTATAGTCGAATGAGACATTCTCCGCTGTTACGCCATACTTCGCCGTATTTTGTGCATTATAGTACTGTTTGGCACTATAAAGCAGAGTCTTGGTCGGGATACAGCCCACGTTGAGACACGTACCGCCGAGGGCATTCTGCTCAAAGAGCACCACGTCCTTACCCGCCTTCGAGGCTTTTTCCGCTGCCGTGTACCCCGCAGGGCCACCGCCGATAATTGCAAGAAAATTCATAGTATCTGATTTTTTGTTGTTTCCATAAAATGTCGATTATTTCTCCATTAAACGCCATTAAAGTGCCATTAAAGTTCTCCGACCATATAATTTTCTCAGTCGTGGAGTTTGTGGCGGGTATAGTAGGTGCGGACGTAGGTGAAATAGAAGAGGACGCCGAGGGCATAGAAGGCGACACCGCTCCAGAAAGCGGCACTATATCCCCAATGCTCCGCCACCATACCGCCGACAAGCATACCGACCCCCATACCCAAGTCCCATGAGGTGAGCAGTGTAGAATTGGCAGTACCGCGCTGGCTGTGGGGTGCCATATTGATAAAAATCATCTGGAAAGCCGGCCAGAGATGCCCGTTACCCAAGCCGATAATGAACGGCGCGAGGTAATAGCCCACCACATTCGGCACGGCGGCAAAAAGGACGAAACCGCTAACAGACACCACGATACCGAGCGAGGCATTTCGCAGTATCTGCCCCTTGCGCAGAGAACGGCTGCCCGTAAGACGCGAGATAATCAGTCCGACGGCAAAGAGCGTAAAGAACATACCCGTACCGCTTGTGATACCCATAGTTTCTCGACCATAGATAGCGACATAGGTGGTAACCACACTATAGGCGAAAGCCAACGTAAAAACCACGATGAACGGTGCCCAACCTTTGAGCATCAGGAAACGGTCCAACGACAAGGGCTGCTTGTCGATCTCCAAAATACGCTCCCGCACGTGGATAGTGCTGACCACGATGATACCCAAGACGGAACAGCCGAGGGCTATCCAGAAAAGCATCTCATAACTATGGAACCGCCCGAACAGGAACATGGCTATACCCGGGCTGATGGCAGTAGCGATATTGTTGCTAAGCCCGTAATAGCCGATACCTTCGGCACGGCGGGAGGGGGGCAGCACATCAATAGCGACCGTGGAGAGCGAGACGCCCGTTGCACCAAAAGGCGCACCATGGAGCATACGGAACATAGCAAACGCTGTGAGACTGCTTGCTATCAGGTAGCCCCCGAAGAAAGCGGCGGTAAGGAAATAGAAGATGAGCAACATCATCTTGCGCGGAAAACTATCCACGAAAAAACCACTAAACGGACGAATGAGCAATGCCGCCACAGCATAGCCCGACAGCACCATACCGATGACCTGCTTGTCCGCACCATAGGTGTCGGTCAGATAAAGCGGCAGCAACGGCGTAAGGAGCATAAAAGCAAAATACATCAAGAAATTGCCCGTCCAGACCTTGATATAGTTGCTATTCCATAGTTTTTCTTGCGGTTCAGTTGTATCCATAATTGTATAACCTTTCTAATAACTTGAGTGGCACATCCACTCGGTATCCTCTCGGGAATCACCCACTAATCACCCACT
>DKEG01000069.1:11660-17463 GCA_002452095.1 Bacteroidales bacterium UBA6828
ACCTACTCTTTCTATACAGATACTTCGGTTTGGTTCATTGTAGTGAGCACAATGCGCACGGCTTGCTTTACCAACTCTACACAGGGACGTTTGCGGTAGTATTCGGCGGTACGCTCAGCAGGCATCGGGTCTTGCGGGCGGGGAGCGATACCGAGCAGTTCGGCACAGACAAGACTGCCGTTTGCGGCTTTGAACTGCGCGGCAAGATTCTGCACGAGGGCATAGTTCTGCATCTTGCCTTCTTTGTCGCCGGGTGTGGCACTGCCGTTCTGCAGCCCAGCCAAAAGAAACATTCCACAGGCGGCACCGCAGGTCATCCGCATACGCCCCATACCTCCGCCAAAAGAGGCGGACAGGCGCAGGGCAAGCGACTCATCGGCAATGCCATATAGGTCTGCACACGCAGCAAAGACGGACTGCGAGCAGTTGAAGCTCTGCTCAAACAACGCTTGCGCACGAACGATGCGATTTTCTATTTCTTGTTCCGATATTTTCATTTGTGCATAATTTTAGCGTACAAAGGTACAGCAAAATTATGAAAAATGCAAAGAAAAGTGCTTTTCACTTGCAAGACTGCCGGAATTTGGCACAATAAGAGAGTAATTTTGCAGCGTGATTGAAAGGAAGAACGTTAATTAGCGTATAATTAGACGTGTTAATTCTGTTTGGGAAAGAACATATAATTACCACAAATTAACCATTAATAGAATTATGAAAAAGAAGAGTATCAAATCGATGAGTATGCTTGAACTCATTCAGGCTGCGGGAGAAGAGTTGAAAGGGTGCGAAATGAAAGAGGAAAAGATAAAGGTTGCACTCCCCACTCTGCGGCAATTAGCCAAACAATTAGACATTACAAACGAGGAGGCAATGCTTGTTGTCGGGCTGTTCAACCAAGGCGGTTTCTACCACATAGATATGAGCGATCTATGCAAATACTACAACTGCCAACCGATACAGATGCTGCACTATACCAAGTTGCTCAAATCGCTGGCAAACAAAGAGTTTCTGCGCCCGAAAGGAAGCAATACATACGACATAGCCGATATGCTGATAGAGGCAGTGGAACAGAACAAGAAACCCGAAAAGCGCAATTACAAAGACTTGGATGCGGCGCAATGGTTCGAAATGCTGAGCCAGACATTGTCCGATAAAGATGAGAACGACATCACATATGAACGAATGATACACATTCTGGGAGAACTATTGGAAGGCAACCATCACCTGAAAGTAGTACAGCAACTGCACCAGATTGGCAGCAACATAGAGGAATTGCTATTGCTGCTAATCACAATGAACCTGTTTGTACAGGAGTCGGACGATATGATCGGTGAACACGATATAGAGGATATCTACGAGTGCGAACGATTTGCCAAACGGGTGGCAATAGACGTACAGCGCGGGAGCCATGAGTTTATACAGAAGGGTTGGATTGAGTACATCAACGATGACGGACGTGCCAACCCGAACTATTGGAAACTGACAGACAAAGCCAAAAAAGAACTGCTCGGGGAACTGAACCTGCCGCAACCGACCACCGTAAAGACCGGACTATTGGAAAGCGACAAGATAACCCGCAAGCAGTTGTATTTCTGCACGGATGTACAGAAACAGGTGGACAATCTGCGGACACTATTGCAACCGGAGCGGTTCAGCCGCATACAGGAACGATTGGAGAGAAACGGTATGCGCAAGGGTTTTGCGTGTATCTTCTACGGCACTCCGGGTACGGGCAAGACCGAGACCGTATTGCAACTGGCACGCGAGACGGGACGGGACATTATGCAAGTGGATATTCCGTCCTTGCGCAGCAAATGGGTGGGTGACACAGAGAAGAATATCAAGGGTGTGTTTGACCGTTATCGGGAGTACTGCAAGAAATCAGCCGTTGCGCCTATTTTGCTTTTCAACGAAGCGGATGCCGTACTGAACAAGCGCAACGAGGGGGCGACCGACAGCGTGGACAAGATGGAGAATGCGATGCAGAACATCATCTTGCAGGAAATGGAGACATTAGACGGCATTATGATAGCGACTACCAACCTGACCAACAACATGGACGCTGCCTTCGAACGACGTTTCCTGTACAAGATCGAGTTTCCGAAACCGACACCGAAAGAAAGCCGGCACATCTGGCAGGCAATGCTTCCCATTCTAACCGACAGCGAGGCATTAACGCTCGCAGAGAGATATGCTTTTTCGGGCGGACAGATAGAGAATATCGCACGCAAGCAGTTGGTAAACAGCATACTGAATGATCGAGACAACACTGATCTTACCGCCATTCGCGAGGCGTGCGACCACGAACTGCTCTACCGCAAACAGACACGAAAAATAGGTTTCTGATGACGGTTGTTGCGGGAATGGCGGAAAAAGCGTATCTTTGCAGAGGGGGAACGTTAATTATTGTGTAATTAAACGTTAATTATTCATTGAGGAACAATACATATAATAACCATATAATTAAGCCATTAATTATGTCAAAACAAAATTCATCCGTGCTATTCAACCGATATATATGGTTGATAGACTTGATTTACTCGGCGGGGTATATAACGAAAGAGGAAATAGACCGCCGCTGGAGCCGTGCATCGCTCAATTACGACCACGAGAGCAATATACCAGAACGCACATTTCACCGGTACAAAGATGCAATACAGGAAATGTTTCAGATAGATATACACTACAACAAATCGCGGGGGTATTACATCGAAAACAGCGATGATATTCAGCGGGACGAGTTGCGCCGGTGGCTTATCGGTACGTTTGCCGTAGAGAACCTAATAGGCGATAGCAGCGCACTGAGAAAACGTATCCTATTGGAGGATATTCCGTCCGGGCAGCAACACCTGACACCTATCATAGAGGCAATGCGCGACGGGGTGAGAATACGTATCACGTACAAGAGTTTTCATAGTGCAGAACCATCCACCTTTGTGCTGGCTCCCTACTGCGTGCGGGTGTTCCGACAACGATGGTATGTATTAGGAACCTCGGAGAAAGGCAAAGAATTGCGCCTGTATGGTTTGGACCGAGTGGTTGACATCAAGCGGACGACGATACCTTTTGTGTTACCCCGAAAGTTTGATGCAGAGGCGTTCTTTGCCAACGGATACGGGGTAACTGTGGACAAGCGCAAGCCAGAGATAGTGCGCATATCGGTGGACGCATACCAAGCCAACTATCTGCGGTCGCTGCCGTTGCACAGGTCGCAAGAAGAGAAGGAGCGGAAAGATGATTACTCTGTATTTCAATACTTTATCGTACCCACATACGAGTTTATCAAAGAGTTGCTGTCGTATGGCGTGGCAATAGAAGTGCTATCGCCCGAATGGTTGCGCGAGGAGATAAAACAAGAGATAAAAACAATGAACGAAACATACAACCGACAAGAAAATGGATAATTTTGTAGCAATTGATTTCGAGACCGCCAACGGGCGCAGGTCAAGCGTATGCAGCATAGGTGTGGTGATGGTACGAAACGGAGAGATAGCAGACTCTTTCTACTCGCTCATTCACCCTGCCCCCAACTACTATGCACCTTTTTGCCAAGAAGTACACGGATTGGGATATGACGATACGGACGAAGCACCCGACTTTCCCGAAGTATGGGAGCAGGTGGAGAAGAAAATACATACGGATTTTCCCGATATGCCGATAGACGTAATTCCCTTTGTGGCGCACAATGCAGGTTTCGATGAGGGGTGCCTGCGGGCTGTTTTTGCGACCTACGAACTCAAATACCCCGAGTATCTGTTTATGGACACGCTCTACGCTTCGCGACGGCACTTCGGAAAGAGCCTGCCAAACCACCAGTTGCAAACCGTGGCCGCTGCCTGCGGGTACGATCTGAAGCAACACCACCACGCCTTGGCGGATGCGGAAGCCTGCGCATGGATTGCAATGGCAATACTATGAACAAGTTGTAAAATTGTAAATTGGGCGTAACAACAGCCTATCCTTACTATGGCAACCGCATTACAACAATTATCACATTTCATATGCAGATATTGTATAATCCGTGGATTTTGTGTAATTTTGCAGCAACTTAAAAAGCCGTCCTGTATATAACATAGTTGCTACTGCTAAAAACAAACACGATTTCACATCTTATACACCGGCAAAGTCCGCAAAATGAAGGATTTTATAAAAATAATAACCAACTAAAACCATCATCAATTATGTTAGGCGCACTTATAGGCGACACTGTAGGTAGTATCTACGAGTTTTGCAACATTAAGACAATCGATTTCCCCTTATTCTCAGACGGAAGTTCTTTCACCGATGACTCCGTGATGACCATTGCCGTAGCGGATTGGCTGCTCCACGACCCTGTTCGGTCACAACAAGGACTGGAAGACAGCCTCGTCAAATGGGGGCACAGGTACCCCGACGAAAGTTATGGCGGAGCATTTTCTCGTTGGCTCTTTATGCCCGAGTTCCAAAGTGTATTCCGTGATAGAGATACAGAAACGGTAGATAATATCCCCTATGGTGTCCGCCACCCGTACAACTCATGGGGCAACGGTTCGGCAATGCGTGCTTCGGCATGCGGCTGGTTGGCGCAGTCGGTGGAAGACGCACTCGACCTCGGCAGGCGTTCTGCTATGATTACCCACAACCACCCCGAAGGTATCAAAGGAGCGCAGGCGGTGGCTACAGCCATCTATCTGGCACGCACAGGGAGTACAAAAGCGAAAATCCACCAATATATAGAAGACACTTTCGGCTACGACCTCAGTCGTGATTGCGATGATATTCGACCTACGTATCATTTTGATGTGTCTTGTCAGGGTACATTGCCTGCAGCCTTGGCGGCATTCTTTGACAGCCGTGATTTCGAGTCGGCGATTCGTCTGGCTGTTTCCTTAGGCGGGGATAGCGATACCATTGCTTGTATCACGGGTGGTATAGCAGAAGCATTTTATCACGAGATACCGGCAACCATTGTCGAAGAAATGCACCATCGTCTGCCCGAAGAGTTCTGGACGGTTATCAACGAATTGTATGCAGCAGTGTCTGACAACCATACAAGCAACAGGGTGAACGCAACCGCCCCCAAACCTCAGTCCCGTATTACCCCCGATTATATATCGGAGTTGCGCCACAATGAGGTCTTTGTCTTTGGCAGTAATGCGCGGGGTATGCACTATGGCGGAGCGGCGGCGTTTGCTGTCGGGCGGTTTGGAGCCATCATGGGGCAAGGCGAGGGCTTGCAAGGGCATAGTTATGCCATTCCCACAATGGAAGGCATGGAAAATATGCGTGCTGCCGTGGACAGGTTTATTGCCTTTGCACAAGAGCACCCCGAACTCACATTCCTGGTAACGCCCATCGGCTGCGGCATCGCAGGCTACTCGCCCGAAGACATTGCCCCGCTGTTTGTTGCGGCGAAAACATTGGACAACGTACATCTGCCAGAGTCCTTCCGGAAATATATGACAGAGTAGTATGCCAATATGCAACGGACGGTTAAACTGTTAGTTACCTTATCGGTAATCGAGTGGCGGTCGTTGTCGCTTGCAACATATATCACCAATGCAAATGTCGGATGAACCGGATTTGTGGCACTACAGCACTCGGTGTGCCTGTGGCGTATGACGTATAACGACGCGAGCCGCGTCGTCCCCCAGTGCGTAGCAGCATCATTCAGTTTGTGGCAAGCGGTCCGCGGACAAGGGCGAGACAGCCAACTTCGCCTAAGGCTTGCAGGGAATCCGTAGTGTCCGCGCCCCCGGGGATGTCATTTTATGGTAAAATCCTAATAATGCGTTCCTACAATGCATAAATGTGTTAATGTTTG
>DKEG01000069.1:17496-31383 GCA_002452095.1 Bacteroidales bacterium UBA6828
TATCCTATGCTGTCGTTGCCGTCTCGTTGCCGTCTTGTTGCCGTCTCGTTGCCGTAATTTGTCCAATGGGGCAGATTGGGCAAATTGGGCAAATAAGGCGTATAGGTATGATTGAAAAATAAGCGCGTAGAGAGGTTTTCAAGTATAATGATTTGGTGTAAGCAAAACGAGAAATCGATTTTGCGGGCATTTTTGTTCGATTTAAGGGCTTTTCTCAAGAAAAACGGCGTCCCCTATTGCGTACGTCGTTTTTTTTATGTACCTTTGCAAAGATTTTTTTGCTTATACAAAAACGTTACTTGTTGTGTAATCAGGCATTAATCAAACCTATAATTAGCCATTCATTAACCATCAATTTTGTTTCAATCAGGCAGGAACAAGGAAGGTTACATTTATAACAAAGAATATCAGTATATTAAATACAATGGAAGAACAAGAAAAGTATGATGGATCAAGCATTCAGGTGCTAGAAGGGTTGGAGGCAGTGCGCAAGCGTCCTGCGATGTACATCGGTGATATTTCGCAGAAAGGTCTGCACCACTTGGTATATGAGGTGGTGGACAACTCGATAGACGAGGCTTTGGCAGGATTCTGCAACCATATTGAGGTTACTATCAACGAGGACAATTCGATTACGGTACAGGATAACGGTCGTGGTATTCCTGTGGATATGCACCCCAAAGAGCATAAGAGTGCGCTGGAGGTGGTGATGACCGTGCTGCACGCCGGCGGTAAATTCAACAAGAACAGTTACAAGGTTTCCGGCGGTTTGCATGGTGTGGGTGTGAGTTGTGTGAATGCGCTATCAACCAAACTGCATGTGGAGGTGTTCCGCGAGGGCAAAATCTATATGCAAGAGTATGCCAAGGGCAAGCCGCTGTGCGCAGTACAAGAGATAGGTACTTATAATATGGAGGAGCGTGGAACGGGTACGTGTGTACAGTTCTGGCCGGACAGCAGTATCTTCACCGAGACGGTTTACCAATATGATATTCTGGCAAACCGTATGCGCGAATTGGCATATCTGAATGCGGGTGTAAAGATAACCCTGACAGACAAACGCCACGAGATAACCGCTGCTCCGACCACCAACACGGAGGGCGAGATGGTGGCTCCGCAAGGCGTGCTTGCCGACGACGGCAAACGCTACAAAGGCGAGGTATTCTACTCGGAAAAAGGTCTGAGCGAGTTTGTACGCTATATAGACAGCACCCGCACCCCGCTGATCTCGGACGTGATTCACCTGAATACCGACAAATACGGTACACCGGTGGAGGTTGCGATGATCTACAACACGGATTTTAACGAGAATATCCACTCATACGTAAACAACATCAACACGATAGAAGGCGGTACGCACGTAGCCGGTTTCCGTGCGGCACTGACGCGTGTGATGAAGAAATATGCAGAGGAGAGCAAACTGCTGGAGAAAGCCAAACTGAAAGACAAAGACGGCAACTCGACGATTGACCCGAATGATTTCCGCGAGGGCTTGACGGCGGTTATCTCTGTGAAAGTGGCCGAACCGCAGTTCGAGGGACAAACCAAGACCAAACTTGGAAACTCGGAGGTGGCAGGTATAGTTTCGTCCGCTGTGGCAGAGGCACTGACGAACTATCTGGAGGAGCACCCCGATGATGCCAAAAAGATTGTAGAGAAAGTAATTCTTGCCGCACAGGCACGTATTGCCGCCCGCAACGCCCGCCAGAGCGTGCTGCGCAAATCGCCATTAAGCGGTGGAGGGCTACCCGGAAAGTTAGCCGATTGTGCCAGCAAAGACCCCGCAGAATGCGAGTTGTTTCTCGTGGAGGGAGACTCGGCAGGCGGCACGGCCAAAAAGGGGCGTGACAGAAGAGTTCAGGCTATTTTGCCGTTGCGCGGTAAGATTCTGAATGTAGAAAAAGCGATGGAACACAAGGTATTCGAGAGCGAGGAGGTACGCAATATATTCACCGCACTCGGTATCACTTTTGGAACGGAAGACGACCCCAAAGCCCTGAACCTGAGCAAGATACGTTATCACAAAGTAATTATTATGGCGGATGCCGATGTGGATGGTGCGCATATTGCCACGCTGATAATGACTCTATTTTTCCGCCATATGAAAGAGGTAATTGAGCAAGGACACCTCTACATCGCTATGGCTCCGCTGTATATGTGCTCGAAAGGTAACTACAAGGAGTATTGCTGGACAGACCAACAACGTTTCGATTTCATCAAGAAATACGGAAACGGCGACGAGAAACAGATTAAGACACAGCGATATAAAGGTTTGGGTGAGATGTCTAACGAGCAACTTTGGGAGACAACGATGGACCCCGAGCGCCGCTTGCTGAAGAAAGTAACCATTGAGAATGCCGCCGAAGCCGACCACACCATTGCTATGCTGATGGGTGATGATGTGGCTCCGCGCCGTGAGTTTATCGAAGAGAACGCCACTTACGCCAACATTGACGCATAAGATGCAATTATGAATATCGCCGTTTATTGCAGTGCCAAAGACAAGATTGCCGAGGAGTACAAATTGCTCGGTGATCAGTTGGGTGCGTGGATTGCCCACGAAGGACACACCTTAATATACGGAGGTGCTACGGGCGGACTAATGACACGCGTGAGCAATGCGGCAAAAGAGAATGGCGGCAAGGTGGTAGGCGTGGTACCCAAACGCATTATCGCCGCCCATCGCCAAGCCGACAACTGCGATGAACTCTATATAGTAGAAACGATGAACGACCGCAAGCAGAAAATGCGGGAATTGGCGGATTGTTTCGTATGCCTGCCCGGAAGTTACGGTACGTTGGACGAGATGATGGATGTAGTGGCGAGCGGCACGGTAGGTGAACATCGCAAGCCATTGTATGTACTTAACTATCAGGGCTTTTACGATGGACTACGCCAACAGGCAGACTATATGCGTGCATTGGCTTTTATTCCCGAACAGGAGAGTTACAAACCAATATACGTAGATACATTGGACGAACTTTTTACCACACTTAAATAATACACTTATATGAACCAACAGATTAATTTGAAGAGCGACACACTCTCGACACAGAAGTTCGAGCAGCGTATGGAGCAAATCAAAAACGATATTCAACGCTATCGTCGCGTTGAACAATCGCCGGAATTCAAGGAGTTTCAAGACCTAAGGAAGACCGTGGAGACGAAAGAGTTTCAAGACAACAAGAACTATCTGCTCCACCGCAAATACCGCGACACGGACGAGTATAAAAAGATGTCGCGCTATAATAGTCTCCGCAGGTCAATAGCGGTTCGAGTGTATCGTTGGGCGATGTCTGCAGAGGATTTCCGCCGATATGTAGAGTTTACAAAAAGCGAACAATATGCACAACTGCAAAACAAAGAGGCTGTTGCAGCATCGGGCGAACTGAAAAGATATAAAGCGATAGATAAGTCGTTGAAAGCCAAATGGTATCGCAAGAGTGTACAATCCGAAAAAGTGCCGGAATACCTGCATTTGGATACGGAAGTACACACCGAAGAGTTTGAAAAAAGCAATGCTTTTTGGGCAAATCCGCAACGCTGGTACACTACCGATGAAAGCAAGCAGGACGCACGATACACGGAACTGAAAAATACAGACGATATCCGTTTCTACCTGTCGCAAGATGCAAAACAGATTGCCGATTGGGAGAGTTACAAGACATTGTTCGAAGATGAATGCGAACAGATGAATGTATGGAAAAGCGGTTTTTACTACACGAACAAGAACCTCAAAACCGACCATTCGTACTGCAACGAACAAGCAGCATACAACTATGGGAAAAATGCTTTTGCCGCCGGTAGTATATTGTCGGTAGAGACCAAGAAAGAGACTGTTACCGCCTCGGCTTGGCACCCCACGAAAGGTTTTATCACCAAGGACTTTGCATGGACGAGCGATGTGCTGCAAACGGCAGACACATTCCAAACCGCAAAGGGATTGTTTCTGGCAAAAGTACGTGTGTCGGGCGAGGCTAATGCGGCAGTATATCTCGCAACAGGCGAGCGCGAACCTATGCTGAAAATGATGCAATGGGACGGCAAGCAAGTATCGGCAGGCATACGCACCAACAAAGATGAGGCAAGCGTAACGATACAAAATCTGAAAGCCGGACAATGGTATATATACGGCATACAAATTACTGATAAAGAAGTGATTTGGTCGGTGAACGGGCAAGAAGTGCTGCGCATCAAGAACAATTTCGGCAATATGTCATTCTTCCCTGCTGTTGCCGAGTTCTTACCCGAAGGCAAGCCCGCCGGTACCGGCAAGATAGAAATAGAGTGGATGCGCGTATACGATAAATAACTATCGGTTCGCCGCAAAACTATTCACAATCGTTTTATAGTATGTTTCTGATTGCCGGTCCCTGCGCGATTGAAAACAGAGAGATGGTGCTCGAAACTGCGCGCACGCTGAAGGAGGTGTGTGCAGATTTGGGCATACACCTTATATATAAGTCGTCTTTCGACAAAGCCAACCGCACCTCCGCCAACTCGCAACGCGGCGTAGGTATGGAGAAAGGATTGGAGATATTGTCGGAAGCAAAAGAGACATTCGGTTTGCCGATTCTGACCGATGTACACGAGTCGTGGCAATGCGCACCTGTAGCAGAGGTGGCAGACGTATTGCAAATACCTGCTTTTCTCTGCCGGCAAACCGATTTGCTTTTGGCTGCCGCCGAGACAGGGCGTATCGTAAACGTCAAGAAAGGGCAGTTTATGGCTCCGTGGGATATGCAGGGAGTGGTCAGCAAGATTGCGTCTGTACCTTCTGACAAGCCTGTCAATCAGCGGCTTTGGCTCACCGAGCGCGGGTCTTCATTCGGCTATGGAAACATTGTGGTGGATATGACTTCGCTGGTTGAAATGCGCAAGTTCGGCTGTCCCGTGGTGTTTGATGCCACCCATTCGGTACAAAAACCGAGCAGTCAGGCAGGTGTTACCGGCGGAAACAGAGAGATGGTTCCCTATTTGATGCGTGCGGCATTGGCTGTGGGCGTTGACGGACTGTTTCTGGAGGTTCATCCCGACCCGGACAAAGCCATATCGGATGCTGCAAATCAAGTAAGATTGAGCGACATACGCACCATTCTCACACAAGCATTGGCAATAGATACATTAGTAAAGAAACTGAAATGACCTATTCAGAAAGAGCAAAAAGCATATTTGCCGAAGAGATTGCCGAGTTGGAAAAACTTGCTGCTTCGATAGACGGGAACTTTGACAAGGCTGTAGAACTTATCTATGCCTGCGAGGGGAAACTTGTAGTGATGGGCATCGGGAAAACGGGTATCATCGGTCATAAGATTGCTTCTTCGCTGGCTTCTACAGGCACATCGGCAATCTTTGTCAATGCCGCTGAGGCAGTGCATGGCGACTTGGGGATGGTATGCGGCAAAGATGTGGTGCTGCTTGTTAGCAACAGCGGTTCGACCAACGAGATACTGAACGTCATCGCCCCACTGCGCAGTCTCGGTTGTACTATCATCGCAATGACGGGCAATCCCGATTCGCAATTGGCACAGGAGAGCGATGTGGTTATTTCGGTGCATGTGGACAAAGAAGCCTGCCCTCTCGGCTTGGCTCCGACAACCTCTACCACCGCCACCACACTGATGGGGGATGCGCTGATAGTCTGCCTGATGGAGAAACGCCATTTCGAGGCAGAGAATTTCGCCCTCTACCACCCTGGCGGGGCACTCGGACGGCAACTGCTCGCACGCGTAAAGAACCGTATGCAGACCAGTGTGCCGCGCGTGCAAGTGGATACGCCGTTCCGCGAACTCGTCTGCGAGATGTCGGAAAAACATCTCGGTATGACAATGGTTTATAATGGTGAACGTTGTATCGGTATCATTACTGATGGCGACCTGCGCCGTGCTATTCAGAAATATGATGACCTGCATATCGTGGCACGCGATATGATGACACCATCGTATAAACATATTCACAAAGAAGCACTGCTCACCGAGGCTTTGGCCATAATGGACAAGTACAACATCACCACCCTTGCCGTTACAGAAACGCCTGATACCGAAGAGATTATAGGTATTATCTCCATTCACCATATTATTGACTTTAACTAATGGAACCGACCATCACCGTCTATTGCAAAAACACGCACTCCTACCACGAAGTGCCGCGCGGTATCTCGCTCATCGAATTGCGCGATATGCTTAACATACGTTTGCAGTATCCTATCATCGCCGCGCATGTCAATTACAAGGAGGAAAACCTTGATTTTCTGCTCTATAAACCCAAAGATGTCGAGTTCCTTGATGCCAGTTCTGCCAGCGGAATGCGTTGCTATGTACGCACGCTCAGTATGGTACTGGCGTGCGCTATCAACGAACTCTACCCGCGTGCTGATTTGCGTATAGAACACCCCATCTCCAAAGGCTACTACTGCACCCTGCAATGGCGCAAACCAAAAGACGGCGAACTGGCGTCCGATATGGTAAACCCCAAACTGACGTCCGAGATGATTGAGTCTATCAAGCGTCGTATGCTGCAGATCATCAAGGAAGACCGAAAGATATTGGAGGAGGAGAAACGCACTAAGGACGTTATCCAAATGTTCAGCACCCGCGTGGACGGCGAAAGCACTATCTTCGAAACCCTCGGCAACCCATACTGCCGCTATTTCCGTATGGGTGATTTCATTGATTACTACACCAATACGCTGATGCCGTCGTCCGGATACATCAATGTATTCGACCTTGAGCCGTATTTCGACGGGATGCTCCTGCGTATCCCCAACCGCAGCAATCCGACTGTACTCGAAGACAAAATCCCACAGGACAAGATGTTTAGCATTTTCAGCGAATACAATTCGTGGAACAAACTGCTCAATATCAACAATGTAAGCGATTTCAACGTGGCTTGCAAGGGCAACCGCAGTTTTATGATGATCAAACTTGCAGAAGCCCTTCACGAGAAAAAAATAGCCCAGATGGCAGACGCTATCGCCAACCGCAAAGAGCGTCCGAAATTCGTACTTATCTCGGGACCGTCTTCGTCCGGCAAAACCACATTCTCCAAGCGTCTGCAGATTCAGTTGCTGGTCAATGGTATCAAGCCCGTCATCATCTCAATGGACAATTATTTTGTCAACCGTGTGGATACCCCGCGTGATGCCAACGGCGATTGGGACTTTGAGAACATCAATGCCCTCGATCTTCCCTATTTCCGCCAGCAGATGAGCGATCTGATGGAGGGCAAGGAAGTAGATTTGCCCACCTATTCTTTCGAGAAGGGCGAGCGTATCTATGATGGGCAGAAACTGCGCCTCGAAAAGGATAGCATCATCATTCTTGAGGGCTTGCACGCACTCAATCCGTCTTTGTTGCCCAATATCCCGCCCTCGGCTACGTTTAAGATCTTTGTCTCTGCGCTCACAACCATCAATATCGACAACCACAACTGGATACCTACAACCGATATCCGTCTCCTGCGCCGCATTGTCCGCGACTATAAATACCGCAACTACTCCGCACGCGACACTATCGCCCGTTGTCCGTCCGTTCTTCGCGGCGAGCAGACATGGATTTACCCGTATCAGGAGGAAGCGGATATGATGTTCAACTCAGCCTTGCTCTTCGAGTTGGCGGTACTTAAACGCCATGCCGAACCAATCCTTGCAGAGGTACCAAAATACTGCGACGAATACACCGAGGCACACCGCCTGATCAAGTTCCTGCAGTATTTCGAGCCGATACCCGAGAAGGAGATTCCGCCTACATCGCTCTTGCGCGAGTTCGTCGGTGGCAGTTCGTTCCACTATTAAAAAACATACCTGCAAAACAAGAAATGTTCAATATGCGAACAGCAAACGCTTGTTATAGGATGCGCATAGGATAGGCATAGGATAGCGAGAGGTTGTCGGCTTTTGACATTCTTTTTGAAAGAAAAATACAACATTATGAAACAACTGATTTTATCTATATTCTGCCTGTTGGCAGCCTTAGCGGTACAGGCGAACGACTCAGTGCCAAGTCGCCCGAATATATTTGACGATATGCCCAATGTGCAGTTGCATCAGGACTCACTTGTAGGTGCCTTGATGGAGCATAAAATCAACGGGCAGGGAGAAATCGCAGAAATAAACGGTTATCGTGTGCAGATCTACTCGTCCAATCGGCAGCAAACAGCCAAAGCGGAAGCACTCCAACTCGAAAAAGACATTACCGACAAGGTTTCTATGCCGGTCTATGTGCTCTATATGCCGCCATTTTGGAAAGTCCGCTTGGGTAATTTCCGCACCTTTGATGAAGCAAACACATTCAAAAATCAATTCCTCGCACAGTTCCCCGCTATGCAGGGCGACACGTATGTTGTGCGCGATAAAATACAAGTACTTCAATGAATTTGCAGACATTTACTCCCGATAGTGAAAAAACAGAACGCATTGCCGAAAATGTAACTTCTATTCTCACACAGTTGGGCGAGAACCCGTACCGTCAAGGTTTGGTCCGTACCCCGGAGCGGGTGGGCGAGGCATTGCAGTTTCTTACCAAAGGTTATAACGAAGACCCGGAAGCGATACTCCGTTCCGCCCTGTTCGAAGAAGATTACCGCCAGATGGTGGTGGTAAAAGATATTGAGTTCTATTCGCTCTGCGAACACCACATACTGCCTTTCTTCGGAAAAGTCCACGTGGCATATATCCCCAATGGAAGAATTACCGGTTTGAGCAAGATTGCCCGTATAGTGGACGTCTATGCCCGCCGCCTGCAAGTACAAGAGCGATTAACCACCCAGATCAAAGATTGCATCCAGAACACGCTCAACCCATTGGGCGTAATGGTGGTTGTGGAGGCGGAACACCTCTGTATGCAGATGCGCGGCGTGCAGAAACCGCACAGTACCACTACCACCTCTGATTTCACCGGTGCTTTCACCCGCCAAGAGACACGCGACGAATTTCTCCGTCTCATCCGCGGATAGTTTTTGGAGTATAATATGCACAAAAAAAAAGAGGGGCAACCATCGCCTCTCTTTTTTGTATTATTGCAGAACTGTGATCAGTTCATTACCAGTATTTTAACTACCGTATGTTTTCCCTCCGCATTGCATAGGGCGGTATAGACTCCGCTGCCGACACGCTGTCCCTTGAAATTTCGACCATCCCACACGGCAGTACCCCCATTGCTCTTTGTCTTGCAAACAAGGTTTCCGCCTGCATCTACGATATTTACAGTAGTATTCTCCATCAATCCGGTAATAGTTATCATTCCTTCATAATTGGGTCGAACCGGGTTCGGGTAAGCATATGCCCCGCTGAAATCCTCCTGTGGAGCAGAAGCATCACTCTTATAGGAGGCTATACCTTTTCCTGTCCCTACAAATACCTCTCCTGTATTGGAGTTGATGGCAATAGACAAAATGGAATTGGAGGGTAATACCGAGTTTTCGGTGGTAAAATGCGCAATGGTTGTCAATCCGTCTGCCGACATCAGATAAATACCCGACGTCTCTGTGCCTATCCATTTGCGGTTGGCACCATCCACGGCGATGGCATTGATCTGCTCAGTCCCCAACAGATAATCAGCGAGGTTGGTTCCGTCATTGCGCGGTATCTTGATACGTGTACACTGATTGGACGTAAAGAAATCCACCGTAGATGGTATCACAATGATTCCGGAAGGCGTACCCAACCATATATCACCATTCATATCCTGTGCCAGACAATAGATAAACTCCGGTGTCAGTTGGATATTATCACCATCCACAAATGTACTACGTTTCAGACACTTGTCGTCACTTCCCGATGTAGGAGTACCGCCGTCATCCAACAGAATGACACCGGTCTGTTTACGCTGGTCTATCATCCATTTGCGATGACTATCCCTGTTATCCACCGTTATCTCCCATGGTGTTTCAAAGCGTATCGCCTGTCCGTTGGAATACATATCCAAGCCGTACCATTTCCCCTGCGGAGTCATTATATTCACAGGGTGAGCATTTTGCCCGGTATTCAGCACCCATAGATTGCCCGATTCATCTATCATCAGTCCCTCAGTGCGGGTGTAATAATTCGGATTGTTCTCGGCTGCTGCACGAAGCGAACTGTTATCAACTCCATAATGGGCTACAGCGACATCATTGCGGTATTCTATCACGCCCATACCATATAATGCTGCAAAGAAATGCTTGCTGTCGTTCGGATCTGCACAAATAGAGACCAGATCCCTCGGGTAGCCATACAGTCCTAATTGACTTCGAGTGGCAGAGGCAGAAATTTTGCGCCAATTGGTACCATTATAGATACTGAATGTACCGTCACGCGATGATTGTACTGCCCATCTGCCGCCACCTGCCACAAAGATCTGGTCTCCTGTATATTTTAACCGGTATCCGATATTGTTTGCAGGACCATCTGGCGGGAATGTCCGCAATTCCTTATTTCTGTTCACTCGGGCAATACCATAATTCGGGGCTGCCATCCAATAGCAGTCGCCGGATGCATCATATTGTATATCATTGATGCCATAACTTCCCAAATTGCGTATCTCATCTTTGCCAATCTCAATAATGCCCTGTCCTTTCTGATTGGCTATCAGATGATTTGCATATCCTATTATCCAATATAGCGATGTGGCATCTTTCACCCGATTCCAACTACCGTCTTTCTTTACATACAATACTGAATCTTGTAGTGCATACAAGGCATCGTTGGCTATCTGTATATCGCTCACTATCCTATTATTAGGGAGAGGTTGTTGTTTCCAGAATGAAAAATCCACCATGTTGTCAGCGGTAGATGCGGCATACAAAGCCTCTTCCGAAAGAGCATACAATGTATCTTCCCATACCGCCAAACGCTGCACGTTTACCGCTTGTGCGCTATCGCCTATATAGTAGGTATCTATCACTTCAGCCTTTTTTGTATTGATAGCCACGATACCAAACGGCATTGCCAAATACGTACAGCCATCTGCAACAAAAATATCGTTCACTGTTACAGGTATCGTTGCCGCTTTCTGGTATAAGTCCGGCATCTGGGTAACGAATCCGTCATCCGATAGCAGATCTATACGTCCGTCAGCATAACAAATGATAAGTTGTTTGGTTGTGCTGTCGTATGCAATATGCACAATATCGCTGCCGTTCAACCCCGTCGATTTATTCCAGAGTGTGAAAGTCTCATCTTGTTTGTTCAGAGAAAACAAAGCCCCGTCGGCAAGCCCATATACTTCGGTCGCACTATATGCCACTTCCTTCATTTGGGCGTACGAATAATGCAGTTTCCATTGCTGCATACTGCCATAATCGGGTACATCAACGTCATAGTCAGTTTCGTCCCTCAAATCCGTTGATTGATCAGTACAAGAAACGATTCCTTTGCTCGTTCCTATATACATCATGTCGTTCACATCATCCCATGCCAACGACATCACATAGTTGCTCGGCATTGGAGAATTATCCGTGGTATAGTGGGCTTCTATTGTCTGCCAATCTGCAGAAAGCACATATACTCCCACCGTTGTGGTACCAATCCAGATACGCCCATTTTTATCAGTATCAATGGCATATACTTCATTTGAAAGAAAAGGTTGCTCGCCATTATCTTCTTGAATATCAATACGCAGACATAGATCGGATGTAAAGAAATCTACTGTGTCAGTGATAATAATTACGCCATCTCGCGTCCCTAACCATATATTATCATTATCATCCTGAAAGCATTTGTACAATGGCAATGTAGTCAGGTCTATTTCTGAACCATCAGCCTCGTGCAATGCCGAACGGTAAATCGCCCTGTCGTCCGAAGCATCAAGTGTTCCCTTATCGTCCATCAATACCAATCCGGAGCCTTTTCGGGGAAGTAAGAACCACTTATGGTTCTGATTGCGATTGTCAAGGATCAAATCCCCCGTTGTATCGTAATATGGCTCACGATTACTCAATGTAACGGTTACTCCCGTCCAAACGCCGTTGGCGGAACGGCATTGCAATTGGTTGGTAGCCGTGTTGCTATTCACCAACCATAAGTTTCCTGCCTTGTCGTACATTCCTCCACTGGTACGGGTATAATTCTTCGGATTGTGCTCCACAGCGGTTATCAGTGAACTATTGTTCGGCAGATACTGCTGTACCAATTTGCTGCCTTGAAACTCATATACACCGGTACCGTAACTGGTTACGAAATAGTGCATTGCGTCTTTCGGGTCAACCGATACGTGCATAAAATCCTTGGCAGGATTACCTGTTTGGGCTTGTATCGAATCCTGCGGGATGTTTATCCATTGCGTGCCGTCATACACCATCACATTACCGGGATCGTTATACTGCACAGCCCAACGACCGCCGGAAACCACATACAGATGCCCCTGCGTGGCAGTCATATCATAGGGGGTATTGGTCAGCGGACCTTGCGGCTTATAGGTACTGCGGCTACCGATAGCATCCACACGCACAATCCCTTCGCTGTCGCCTGCTGTCCAGACATCGCCACTCTCATCGGTATATTGTATGCCCTTTTGGGTATCGCGTGCAATACGCCCGACTGCCTCCGTATGCCAATAGCGGTAGTCGGGCAGGTTGTCGCGCAATGCAGCCTTGTACATTGTTTTTCCGGAAAAGGCATAGATACTGTCATCTTGAAAAACAATATCTTCCACTTTCACTTCCGTGGCATTGGCACCGATATAGTATGTATCCACCAACTCGCGTTTGTTCAACCGGAATGTAACTATACCAAAGTCCATAGCCAGATATGCCCGTCCGTTGTACACTGTGATATTGTTGATGGTCTTGGTAGCCATCATATCCTTGGTGTACAACCCCGATACGTACTCTATTTGCCCGTTATGCAGCACATCTATTTTACCGTCTGCATAGGCAATAATCAGCATATCGGTTCCTTGGTCGTAGTAAATACGCACGATATTTGAGCCGTGCAAGCCACTCCCCGCATTATATATGTTTATCTTTTCGGTCTGTTTGTCCACGGAATACAAGGCACCATCCGATACGGCAAAGACCAAATCATCCGTCATAGCAATCTGCTCCACATTATTGTAAGCAAACAGCGTCTTCCAATAGGCTTCAGCCGACAGCGGTGTCGCCAAAATCAGCAACACCACCCAAAGCCACGTCCATTTATTTCTCATAGAACATCCTTAATTATTATAAAATGCCACATAGTGCCTGTATCGCACGCGCACGATGGCTGATACTATTCTTGATTTCCGCAGGCAACTCGGCAAATGTCTTGTCGTACCCCTCCGGAACAAACAGCGGATCATATCCGAATCCCCCGTCTCCACGTTCTCCTATGGCTATCTCGCCACGTACTATGCCTTCCACCTGCTCGGTTTTGCCGTTGCGTATCAACGTAACCACCGTGCGGAATTGTGCCTGTCTGTTGTTTATTCCCTCCAACTCGGTCAAGGCTTTCTTGCGGTTGTTCTCCGGGTTGGACGGTTCGCCTGCCCAACGTGCAGTATAAACACCGGGTTTGCCGCCCAATGCACTAATCTCCAAACCCGTATCGTCCGCAAACACCCCGTCTATCATAGTGCTGTGTGCATTGTGCATTATATATTGATACACCTCTTCCGCTTTGATACGCGAGTTCTCTTCCAAAGTTGTCCCCGTCTCATCAATCTCCTTGTCAAAACCAATCTCGTGCAAACTGATTACCTCCACATCTGCAGGCAATATCTCCCGTACCTCTTGCAACTTGTGCGCATTATTTGTAGCAAATACCAATCTCATATTTTTCCCTTGAATATACGCTGCAAAGTTACAAAAAAAATCCTACATTGCCAAATGCGTATTTCCTTTTGCAGGTAGATATTCTCCTCTAATATGCAGAATATGCAAATAATATGCAGTATATGCAAAAATCCATACTCCATAATACCAATTACGTAG
>DKEG01000069.1:31421-39147 GCA_002452095.1 Bacteroidales bacterium UBA6828
ACGTAGAAAGAATGGGTGTTTTTGCGGTGCATAAGCCGCTTTTTTATACACTTTATGCACTATATGTATTGTATAAAGTGCATAGATGATATTGTTTTGATGCGGCGGTCATACTCCTTTTGGCATAAAATTTGACCACTTGCAAAATTGTAACAAAAAATACTCATTATGACCCGTAAAATCTTTTCCGTTATCTGTGCAATGTGGGTTTGCACGATGTCTTTTTCCCAAGTGCACCAAATTGTCGGCAATTGGAAAACCGTTGATGACAAAACCGGCGACAGTTACTCAATCATACATATTTTCAAGGCAACGGACGGACTATACTACGGAAAGATTGCCAAGATGCTGGTCGGTCCTGCCGACTTGGTTTGCGAAGTATGCGAGGGGCACGACCACAATAAGCCTTTGGAAGGACTCCTCATCATTCGCGGCATGCACGATGAGAATGGTGAACTGCGAGGGGGCAAAGTGTTAGACCCCGAGAGCGGTAAATTCTATTATGGTAAAATTTATCTGAAAGACGGCAAGTTGGTTCTGCGCGGGAGTATTGACAAACGCGGAATACTCGGGCGAAGCCAGACTTGGCTCCGTGCCAATTAATCGGTAAATCCAATCTTTCTTCATAAGGGGGCTGTCTGACAATGCAAGTTGTCAGGCAGCCTGTTTTTGTTTTCTCATTCCTAATTAAAATTTGCAAACGTGCAAAAATTGTAGTAACTTTGCAGCGCAAAAGTTTCCGTTGGGGATAGTGGGGCGGGAGTTGCCAACCGGCAACCTCGTACAATAACGCCCATACGCTAAAGAAACTTTTGCAGACATATTTATAAACGGCGTTTATTAGCGCTTGTTTTGGGACTATAGAATCCTGCAAAATTCGACCATCCAAAACAAGAAAGCAATAAATGCTCATTGGTGTGTATCCGATACATCGTTTTTCGGTGTATCCATACATATCGGCGTGGGCGTTATTGTTTATTCTTATGGAAGGGTCTTGCAGGAACCTTATAGTTGGGAATAAGCAAAGATAAGGTTCCACGCCTTGTTTTGTTTACAGGAATGGTAGGAGCCGCCAATCCAACAAACATTTTAAGAGTATGGGAAAAACTATGGACTACTATCAAGCGGAGTATCTGCCCTTGGTAACAGAGTTTGTGAAAAATGTGGAGACCAACGGTATTCACACAGATGGACTGCCGGAACCCCATTTGCCGACTATCGGCAAAACGTACGAGCAAGCCAAGTACAAATTTGCATTCTTCGGAAAGGACACAAGAGGTTTTTGTAATCTGACTAAGTTTATTGCAACGTATCACGAAGACCCTCAAAAAACGTTGTATATGATGCAAGATGCTTTGGATGAGGGAAAGTATTTGAGCAAATCATGGCGTAACAGGGGAACTTCGTTTTGGGATGTTATCATCAAGTTCCTTTGCAAGTTCTACCATGCCGGCAATGCAAATGAGTTTATCAAACATTACAAAAATGACGACCCTTATTATCGGGATATAGCATCAAGTTTTGTTTGGGGTAACACCAATTCTGTGGAGCGGTTTTATGTGACAGCAGCAAAGAAAGGCGGAAATCGGGCAGACTATGAGAAAGTAAAAGGTTATAGCCGCATTTTTGACAATGCAGACCATATTCTTAAAACGGCACAACCTAAAGTATTGGTGATTCTCAATTGGTCTGAACGTAGGAAATGGTTGACTGGATTCCAAGACCCGAATGGTGTCGTGAAACGGGTATTGGCTGACCATTTAGTGTACTATTATATCCGAAGTACGGATACACATGTGTTTTGGACTGCACATCCCGTGTGGTTTGCACGCAAGAGAAAATCATTCGATGAAATAATAATTCGGAAGGTAATTGAAACGCTGCGCGAATACAACGTGTGGGATTCATTGCCCACGCAGCTATCCGATTGGTGTTTGCCTGCGGAGAAATCCTCCTTGAAATAACAAAAATGAATAACCTTAAAAACATAGCGAAATGAAAAAGAGTTTATTATTGCTTCTCGTTACATTAAGTGTGGTGTGCGTACAGGGATTAGCATCAGTAAAAATAGGAGAATTATACTATGACTTGGACAGTTCTACAAAAACTGCGAAGGTAGCGCGCTCTTCTTATCGCGGCAACATTGTTATTCCTCCTTCTGTTGTATATTCTGACACAACATACGCTGTAACAAGTATCGGAGAATATGCTTTCTATAATTGTCAAGAACTGTTCTCTATCTCCATTCCGAATAGTGTAATCAATATAGGAAAGTATGCATTCTCTGACTGCTATTCTCTTGCCTCTATCCATATTCCTAATAGTGTAACGAGTATTGGAGAGTGCGCTTTCTTTGAATGTAGCAGCCTTTCTTCTGTTACGATCCCCAAGAGCGTAACGACCATAGGAAGGGTCGCTTTCTTAAATTGTCATCTTACATCTATTTCTGTTGAAAATGGGAATACATCGTATGATAGTCGTAATAACTGCAACGCTATCATAGAAACAGCAACGAATACTTTGATACAAGGTTGTAATACGACAGTTATTCCGGATAATGTGACGAGTATTGGATACCAGGCTTTCTATAATTACTGGTATCTTACTTCGATTACAATTCCAAATAGTGTAACCAGTATCGAAAAATCTGCTTTCGAATACTGCCGTAGTCTTACCTCTGTCACTATCCCAAACAGTGTAATAAGTATTGGACGTAGTGCTTTTGAAAGTTGTGGAGGTCTTGCCGATATAACGATTGGTAAGGGTGTAACGAATATCGGAGAAGATGCGTTCAGGGGGTGTATTGGGCTTACCTCCATTGTCGTTGATAGTGGAAATACATCGTATGATAGTCGTGATAACTGCAACGCTATTGTAGAAACAGCAACGAACACACTGATACAAGGTTGTAATACAACGGTTATTCCAAATGGTATAACAAGTATCGGAGGTTGGGCTTTTAACAATTGTTCGGGTCTTACTTCTATCTCTATTCCTGGCAGTGTAGAAACCATTGGTTGGAATGCATTCTCGTATTGTACTGGTCTCACTTCTGCCATTATTAATGATGGCGTGACAAGTATAGGGAATTATGCTTTCGAGGGTTGTACAAGCCTTTCTACTGTTGTAGTTCCCAATAGCGTAACGGATATTGGATATAAAGCTTTTTCATCCGTTTTCAATATCGTGTATAAGGGAACTGCTACCGGTTCTCCTTGGGGAGCAAGATGTATCAATGGTTTTGTGGACGGCAATTTCGTTTATGAAGACGAAACAAAAACAACCTTATTAGCGTGCCGTACTGCAGCCTCCGATACTATATCTATTCCCAATAGCGTAACAGTAATAGGAAAGGGAGCTTTTCAGGATTGTGCTAATGTTACCGCTATTACTATTCCAAATGGTGTAACGAGTATCGGAGAAAGGGCTTTTTCTAACTGTATAAGTCTTACGACCATCGTTATCCCTAATGGGGTAACAAGTATTGGAAGTCATACTTTTGATGGTTGTAAAAATCTTGAATCCATTACAATACCCAATAGTGTAACGAGCATTGGTGATTATGCTTTCATTTGGTGTAAAAAACTGCAATCCATTGTTATTCCCAATGATGTGACAATTATTGGAGATTGGGCATTCGCTTGGTGTGAGGGGCTGGCTGACATAACTATTCCCAATAAAGTAACAAGTATTGGTGCAATGGCTTTCTATCAATGTACTAGTTTGGCCACTCTTACAATTCCGAATAGTGTAACTAATGTTGGAGATAGGGCTTTTGAATGGAGTGGTCTGGCTTATGTATCTATTTCAGAAGGAATGACATATATTGGGTATGGGGTATTTATGTCTTGTTTTAGGCTTGCCACGGTTGTTATCCCCAATGGTATAACGAGTATCGGAAGGTGTGCTTTTGAATCTTGTAATAGTCTTGTTTCCGTAACCCTCCCTAATAGTGTAACAAGTATTGATGCCGCGGCTTTCTATAATTGTAGGAATCTTACATCTATCACTATCCCCAATAGTGTAACAAGTATAGGAGAAAGTGCTTTTTATAATTGCAGAAGTCTTGCTACCATTACTATACCCAATAGCGTAATAAGTATTGGAGGTGCCGCCTTTTCTTATTGTAAGAGCCTTGCTTCGCTATTTTTAATGGCAGAGACACCGCCAGTTGCCGATAAGTCTGCTTTCGATGAAGTCCCGATTGATATCTCAATTTACATTCCTTGTGGAACAAAGGACGTCTATCTATCTGCTGATACATGGAATGGTTTTACAAACTATATCGAACATACTGGTTATACGTTGATAGTTAGGTCACATGACGATGCTATGGGGACAGCCAAAATCACCAAAGAAGCGACTTGCACAAATAATGAGAGTATGATAAAGGCTGTCGCTAATGAGGGCTATAAATTTGTACAATGGAGTGATGGTAATACCAATAATCCACGTACCGTGATACTAGAAAGTGATACAGTATACATAGCCGAGTTCAGCCCCTGTCAATACACAATTACTGCCACTTGCGACCCTCAGCAAGGCGTGGTAACAGGTGTAGGCACATATGACTATGGCACACAAGTTAAATTAACAGCCACTGCCAACGAAGGTTATGAGTTCTCACAATGGAGCAATGGAGTGACAGATAACCCTTACCTGTTTACTGCTACCGAAAACCTTACTCTTGAGGCGCAGTTCCTATCCCTCACCACTGCTGTGGAAAACGTATCTGCCGATGGCATCACTCCGCAAAAAGTATTCCGCAACGGGCAAGTCTATATCCTGCGGGGCGACAATACTTACACGACAATGGGTGTGGAAGTCAAATAATGCATAATGCGTAATTTGTAATGCGTAATGAGGGGCTGCTCTTTTGGGGCAGCCCTTATTTTATGCAAAAAGAATGCATAAAAGGTGCATACATTGCATAAAAACACCGTTCAAAAGCCGCCTATTCACCGCTCTCGTTGCCGTGTCGTTGTCGTGTCGTTGTCGTGTCGTTGCCGTAATTCCTACTACAAGTATAGGAATTGCATAAAGTGCATACTATTGGAGAAAATGTCCTTGCAAAGAATGCCAAAACCGGCGGCAGAAAGAGTATTTCGCCTCATTTGACTCCAAACTATTATCCGCTCTGTATGTTAATGGTTAATTATTAATTGTTAACTGCTCTTGTGTATGTCGCAAAAAAGCAGTACCTTTGTAGCGACTTTGAGTGGTCAAAGAAATAACGGGGCACAAACGGTGTCCCATAGTACATAAACGAGGTGCAAACGGCACCTCACAACAAACAAAACTACATGAATATAGTAAGAAAGGAGATTACTCTCCCGGACGGTCGTGTCATCACGCTGGAGACTGGAAAACTTGCCAAACAGGCGGACGGCGCAGTGATGGCGACCATCGGCAACACTATGGTGCTTGCCACAGTATGCAGCGCGAAAGACGCTGTTCCCGGTACGGATTTCATGCCGCTGACCGTGGAGTACAAAGAGAAATTTGCCAGTGCAGGTCGTTTCCCGGGTGGTTTCACCCGTCGCGAGGGCAAGGCATCGGATTACGAAATCCTGATTGCCCGCCTGATTGACCGTGCGTTGCGTCCGTTGTTCCCCGCTAATTATCACGCAGAGACCTTCGTGAACGTTACAATGTATTCGGCTGACGGCGTGGATATGCCGGAGTCGATAGCCGGTTTGGCTGCCGGTGCGGCATTGGCATGCTCGGATATACCTTTTGAGGGTCCCGTGTCGGAGGTGCGCGTAGCCCGCGTGGACGGCAAGATGGTCATCAACCCGACCTTTGAGCAGTGCGAGAAAGCAGACCTCGAGTTGATGGTGGCTGCCACCTACGACAACATTATGATGGTGGAGGGCGAGATGAAAGAGGTGCCTGAGTCGGTGATGCTGGAGGCTATCAAGGCGGCTCATGAGGCTATCAAGCCCGAGTGCCTGGCTATCAACGAGATGATGAAGGCTTACGGTAAGGAGACCAAGCGCGAGTACTGCCACGAGGTGAACGACGACGAGTTGAAGCAGGCTGTACATGATTATAGTTACGCACGCGCGTACGCACAGGCTACGGCTGCCGACACCGACAAGCACCACCGCGAGGAGATGTTTGCACAGATTTGCGAGGACTTCAAGACCGACAAGGCTGATTATATGGCACAGCGTGCCGAGGCTCTCGGTATCGATGTAGAAGAGATTGCCGCTATGGTGGAGCGTTACTACCATGATGTAGAGAAAGAGGCGATGCGTCGTGCCGTGCTTGATGAGGGCAAGCGTCTGGACGGTCGTAAGACCACCGACATCCGTCCTATCTGGTGCGAGGTAAGTCCGCTGCCCGGACCTCACGGGTCTTCGATATTTACACGCGGTGAGACGCAGGCTCTGGCTACCGTAACACTGGGTACCAGCCGCGATGAGAAGTTGGTGGACGAGGCTCTGATACAGGGTACCGACCGCTTCCTGCTTCACTATAACTTCCCGCCGTTTGCAACAGGCGAGGCTAAGGCTCAACGCGGCGTAGGTCGTCGTGAGATAGGTCATGGCAACCTGGCATGCCGTGCGCTGAAGAATATGGTGCCTGCCGATTTCCCGTATTGCATCCGCGTGGTGAGCGATATTCTGGAGTCCAACGGTTCGTCGTCTATGGCTACGGTTTGTGCAGGAACGCTCGCGTTGATGGATGCCGGTGTGCCTATCAAGAAGCCCGTCAGCGGTATTGCGATGGGTATGATTTCGGAGTTGGTGGACGGCAAACTCAACTATAAGATACTGAGCGATATCCTCGGCGATGAGGACCACCTCGGTGATATGGACTTCAAGACCACGGGTACGCGCGACGGTCTGACCGCCTGCCAGATGGATATCAAAGTGGACGGTCTGAGTTATGAGGTGCTGGAAGCCGCTTTGGCACAGGCACATCAGGCACGTATGCATATCATGGACAAGTTGCTGGAGACGATGCCCGAACCGCGCAAAGACCTCAAGCCGCAGGCTCCGCGTATCGTGTCGTTCCTGATTCCGAAGGATATGATTGGTGCAGTGATTGGCCCCGGTGGGAAGATAATACAAGGTATTCAGGCAGAGACCGGCGCAGTGGTTAGCATCGACGAGATAGAGGAAGGCGGCAAAGTAGAGGTAGCATCGAACAACAAAGAGGCTATGGACGCTGCTGTTGCCAAGATTAAGGCTATCGTGGCTCTGCCCGAGGTAGGCGAGGTGTATGAGGCTACCGTGAAGTCGATTATGCCATACGGTTGCTTTGTGGAGTTCATGCCGGGCAAGGAAGGTCTGCTCCATATCTCGGAGATTGACTGGAAACGCTACGACACGATGGAGGAAACAGGTATCAAAGAGGGCGACAAGATTATGATCAAGTTGCTTGAGGTGGACGAGAAGACGGGCAAGTTCCGTCTGAGTGCCAAGGCGCTGAAGGAGAAACCCGCTGACTATATGGAGCCTGAGCGTCCTGCACGTGCACCCCGTGGCGACCGCGGAGTACGTCCTGAGCGTCGTGGTCCCCGCCCTGAACATCGCGATGAGCGTCCCCGCCGTGCCCCCGAAGCCGATGGTGCCCGCCTCGACCGCAGGCATTGATAATTGGAAAGTGCGAATAAAGGATTAAGACTATTGTAGTCTGTATTCATTGTAATAAAAAAGAGGTTGTCTAACAAGTGTAGGCAGCCTCTTGTTTATTATGTCAGGGCAACCGCATCAAA
>DKEG01000069.1:39303-53414 GCA_002452095.1 Bacteroidales bacterium UBA6828
ACTGCAAATTCATCCGGTTTGGCACAAACCGTATGACTATGCTATGTATGGGAGACGACGCGGCTCGCGTCGTTATCGGCTTTGCCGAACTATCTATACGTTTCATTACGTCTTTTTGATGGCATTTAGAGGCTGTTTTGAGGACTTTTGTATTATTTCCCCATTGTTTCATTACTATTTTGATGCGGTTGTCATATTAACGTATTTTTTTAATTTGCATATATCAAATTTTTACACTACCTTTGCACCGCAAATTCAAATGATGCCACATACCAATTAGAGAGCAATATATGATGATTTCTACACACACACACACACACACACACACACACACACACAAGCGCGAGGGCTATTACGGGCTATTTGGCGTGGGCTGAGCAGACAGATTTTGGTTTCAACATACTATACATTGGCTGATAAAAGGCGTGTTATTATACCCTTTATCAGCCTGTTTTGTTGTGACTATATGTGTAAATAGTATTAATGTATTGTAAAATTAAGATTGTGAAATACCAAGATATAATCAAACAAAGTATGAAACGTAAAATTGTGTTATGTGCATTCTGTCTGTTGGCGATATGCTTGTCTGCGGCAGAATCGGTGTTGCGGGTCTTTCCGTTGCAAGGAAGTAACCGGGATATGGCTTTGTCTGTTATCGGCAAAGTGGTTTATCGCGGTGATTCGCTGTTTGTGTACGATAAGACCGATAGGGTGCTTTATGCAGAGGCATTACGTAAGGTGGGGCATATTACGTATGCCGAGAGGGCTGAAGTGCCTTCCGATACCTCAACCCCGCAAGAGCAGGCGGAAGTTCAGGTCTATCCCAATCCCACGCTGGGACTACTGACGGTGCGGAATGCTTTGGGCGAAGTTGTGCGTATCTATGACTTGCAGGGTAAATCCGTGCTTGTGTCTTCGCTCTGCGAGGGTGCAGCAAGCGTCGATGTCTCCTCGCTTCCGGTCGGCACGTATGTGTTAATGGTTCAAAACGGAGTATTTCAATTTATAAAACAATAAACAATGAGAAAAACAATTTCTATTTTAGCAATGGCACTCAGTTGTGCTTTTGCAGTTGCGCAGACCAATCAAGTGGTTTGGCTCAATGGAAAAGTGTTGTATGGTCATCCTATCACTACCATTGATAGTATCACCTACGATATGACCGGTATGCTGGAGGGGGATACCCTGTCGCTTATCCTTCCCCGCAGCACCCGCTATGTGGTACATGACACGGTTACGGTGGTGAAGAAAGACACGGTGTATATCGATGTATGTGGTAGTGCAGAGGCTACCGTGGCTACTTCTGCCGTTACCCACGCCACCTACAACTCGTTGGCTTTGGGTGGTATGGTGCGTTTTAGTGACTATGATGCCGTTACCGAGCGCGGGATATGTTATGCCACCCATACTGCACCTACTACGGCAGACAATGTCGCAAAGGCAGGCAAGGGAACAGGTACTTTTACGGTTACGATAACGGGGCTGACCGAGAAAACGCAATACTATTTGCGTGCTTATGCAGTCAATGAGGCAGGTACGGCGTATGGCGAGGAGATTGTCTATACCACACCTGATAATGGAAATACCGGTGGCGGTTCCATTGGTGCAGTAGGCAGCCTTACAGGCAAATTCTCAGTATCGTCAAGCAAACAGGTTGCTTTCTCGCAGGGCAATCTGCAGTACCAGGCAAGTACTAATACGTGGCGTTTTGCCGAGAACCAAACCGATTATATTGGCAGTGATAATAAAAATATCTCAGCCACCTATGATGGTTGGATAGACCTCTTCGGTTGGGGAACAAGCGGGTATAATAATACCGCAAATGATTCTGCTGCTATTTACTATCAACCTTGGGCTGCGAGTACAAAAGAATTAAGCACAATAGCAATAGATTCTACTCAAAACTGCGATATGCAACCTATTACGGGTGAATGTGGTTGGGATTATACCTATATGGATGGTTCTAATAATACGTATGGCTATGGTCCTTCACTTAATATGACCGACTGCAATCTTACGGGTGCGAGTGCCAACTATGACTGGGGCGTATATAATGCAATTAGCAATGGTGGTAATCAAGCAGGAATGTGGCGTACGCTGACGAGTAGCGAATGGTACTATCTGTTTAATACTCGTAAGAATGCGGCTTATTTGTGGTCGCAAGGTAAGGTAAACGGGGTATATGGTGTCATTCTTCTGCCCGATAATTTCTCCAAACCCTCCTCTATTTCGTGGACGCCTCAGGCAACCAATACCTATTCTACTGAGCAATGGTCAACCTTACAGGCTATCGGTGCCGTATTCCTCCCCGCTGCGGGCTACCGTTACGGGCGGGATGTGCTCCGTGTGCAGTACTACGGCATCTATTGGTCGAGTACGGCGAACAATCAGTACATCGCGTACTACCTGTACTTCTACAGCAGCATTCTCAACCCGCAGTACTACAACTATCGTTACAACGGTTTCTCTGTGCGCCTCGTCCAAGATTTATAACATTGTCAGCCTGTCCCGTAGGGCTGGCTGACAATGGGCGATCTGTATTTATTTCTTGGGGACTCGATGTCCCCAAGAAATAATTGGGCAGATGAATCTATATAACGGGAAAAAGTGTGTAATAAGGTTGTATATATGCAAAAAAAAGCAGTAATTTTGCCACAAGAAAGGAGATATGTGTATGGAAACAAGTCAAGTGCAAACTACATTTCGGATAACTTTACCCAATGCAGATGCACGTTTTTTGAAACGTCTTTCTGAGAATATGGGGTGGCAGATGGTACGTATGCCGGCTGCTAATGCTCAATCGGTTCATAAAAATGAAATGACAGAAGAGGAGTTTAGAACAAAGTTGGCACGTTCCAAACAGCAATTCGAGACGGGGCATATTGTCGCAATGCAACCTGGCGAAACGGCAGACAAATTTATCCAGCGTTTGCTATGTACACAATAGTTTTTACGCAAGAGGCGCAACAGGATGTTGTTGCATTGCGTAGTCGCTCGCCGCAGGCTTTGCGCAAACTTACCAAGTTGTTAGATGAATTACGTGAACATCCGCGTACCGGTACCGGACAAGTGGAGTAACTTAGATATTTTGATACTGAAACATAGTCACGTCGTTTGGATCGTGAACACCGCCTTGTGTACGAAATCCACGATACGGAAATTGTGGTATTGGTTTTATCTGCGTTTGGACACTATAAGAAATAAAGTAATTTTGTCAATTGATTTTCTCAAAATTTTTGTGGCTGTTTCGACTTGATAGGGATAGGGTAATGTGAATTAGTCCGTCAAATTCATAGTCCGTATATCTTAAATTTACGTAGTGAGTAGTTTTTTGTATCGTTTCTGCCTTATCACAAAAAAGTGCGTTTAAGATTCCGCTGTGTGAAAAATACAGGAGGATGTCAGGTGGATAAGCGGTGGATGGTTATATTACATCTGGTGAAAATCGCGTGCCAAGCCGCCTTCTCCTGTTTCTTTGTAGAGCGAAGGCAAGTCGTGTCCCGTCTGTTTCATCACTTCGACCACCTTGTCGAATGACACACGGTGGCTGCCGTCGGTGAATGAAGAATAGAGGTTCGCATCCAAAGCGCGTGCGGCAGCGTAGGCATTGCGCTCGATACAGGGTATCTGTACTAATCCGCAGACGGGGTCGCACGTCATACCCAGGTGGTGTTCCAGACCCATCTCGGCGGCATATTCTATCTGTGCCACCGAGCCGCCGAAGAGTTGTGTCGCTGCTGCTGAAGCCATTGCACAAGCCACTCCCACTTCGCCTTGGCATCCCACTTCCGCTCCCGATATAGAGGCATTACGCTTGACTATATCGCCTATCAAACCTGCTGTTGCCAGCGCATGCAGGATTCGCTTTTCGCTGAAATTGCGGCTTTTCCATAGATGATACAGTACGCCCGGCATTACGCCGCACGAGCCGCATGTAGGAGCCGTAACGATCTTTCCGCCGCCGGCATTCTCTTCCGCCACCGCCAAAGCATACGCGAACACCAACCCGCGACTGCGGATATTGTCTTTGTAGCCGCTTGCCTTCACATAGTACATATTCGCCTTTCGGCGCAGGTGCAACGGTCCGGGCAGTACGCCCTCTGCATCCAAACCACGTTCCACCGCCTCTATCATCGTACGCCAAACGGTTCGCAGATAGTCCCAAATTTCTTTGCCTTCGCACTCCTCTACATACTCCCAATAGCCTTTCCCCTCAAACTCACAATAGCGCATAATGTCAAGCAGTGTTTGCTTGTCATACATATCAGGAGTGTCGGGTTCTGTATAATCGGGTGCCCCCAAAGCACCGCCTCCCACGCTGTATATCAGCCATTTCCCGGTCTCCTTGTTTGCTGCATCGTATGCACGAAACTCCATTCCGTTGGGGTGGAAATCAAGGAATGTGTGCGGCTCCCAAACAATACGTATGCCGGGTATGGTGTCCATAATCGCCACATCGGTCATATGTCCGTGCCCCGTTGCCGCTAATGAGCCATAGAGCGTAACCTCATAGCGGGCGGCATCGGGGTGCTTGGCATAGAATATCTCTGCCGCCTTGCGTGGTCCCATAGTATGGCTGCTCGAAGGTCCGTACCCGATACGATATATTTCCCGAATTGATTTCACAATTTACAAATTTACAAACTTACAAATTTACAAATCGGAAATGGTAATCTTTGCCGTGCACGCGTTCTCGCCTGCCTCGTTCTTCTGGATATATTGCACACCGTCAGGCTGAATGAGATAATGTGTATTCAGCGGCAGTCCCATCTTGACCTCGCGCTGGTAGTTGATGTCGAGGCGCACGCGTTTGCCTGCCCAATCGGGGCGGTAGGCATTGAGCATATTTTCGAGGTATTTGCACGAGTTGCAGTGGCGATTGTAGTCCACATCGGAGTACTGCACGATATGCGGTACCACACCCGTCGGTTCGGTTATTGGCATAATACGTGCAGGGCGTGCCATCTCCAATGCCTCGCCGTCTACATTCGAGGTGAATACCTCGCGGTCAAACACATTCACGATTTCGCGT
This sequence comes from Bacteroidales bacterium UBA6828, assembly GCA_002452095.1. Taxonomy (GTDB): domain Bacteria; phylum Bacteroidota; class Bacteroidia; order Bacteroidales; family Paludibacteraceae; genus Colicola. The sequence continues at coordinate 44,336 of DKEG01000069.1, forward strand.
TTCTCGAGGCTCAGCACCGCCCATTGGCTTTTGCATATACCTATAAGCCGCAGTTCACCGTCCGCCTCCTTGAGATAGAGACGGAAATCACGCGTGGAGATCATATGCGCATTCTGCTCGATCCATGTTTCGAAAACCATTGTCTCGCCGTGCGTAGGGAAATAGGTCATCTCCACCGACAGGCGTGTCAGAATCCATGTCAGTCCCTCAGGATAAAGGTATTTGATACCGAACCCGAGTTCGTCTGCCACACGCCCTGCCGTCTCTAATAGGTAGTTTTCCAATACATACAACCGCAACCGACGGTTGAAATCCACTTCCTGATACTTTATTTCGTATTCGTACTGATACTTCATAATATCAATTTACAAATTCATTTATTTCAGCCACTTGTCCAGCCAGTCGAAGAAGGTGCGTTGCCAGAGAATGCCGTTTTGCGGTTGGAGCACCCAGTGGTTCTCGTCGGGGAATACGAGCAACTCGGCGGGGATACCGCGCATCTTGGCTGCGTCAAAAGCCGCCATCGCCTGATTGGCGAGGATACGGTAGTCTTTCTCGCCGTGAATACAGAGAATAGGCGTATCCCATTTATCTACAAACCGGTGCGGCGAGTTGGCAAATGTGCGCTGTGCAATGGCGTTGTCTTTTTCCCAGAACGCACCGCCCATATCCCAGTTGGCAAACCATTTCTCCTCGGTTTCGAGGTACTGCATCTCCATATTGAAGATACCATCGTGGGCGATAAACGCTTTGAAACGGTGGTCGTGGTGCCCTGCAATCCAATAGACGCTATAGCCGCCGAATGATGCCCCGACGCACCCGAGATGGTCTTTGTCCGCGTTGGGAGAATGGGCTACAAACTCGTCTATGGCGGTGAAATAGTCGCGCATACATTGTCCGCCGTAGTCGCCGCTGATCTCCTCGTTCCACTCCTTGCCGAAACCGGGCAAGCCGCGGCGGTTGGGGGCAACGACGATATAATCGTTGGCTGCCATCATCATAAAGTTCCAGCGGAAACTCCAGAACTGGCTGACAGGCGACTGGGGACCACCCTCGCAGTAGAGCAGGGTGGGGTATTTCTTGTTCGGGTCGAAATGCGGCGGGTAGATAATCCATGTGAGCATCTGTTTGCCGTCAGTGGTCGTCTGCCAGCGCGGCTCCACACGTCCCATTTCTATTTGGTCATAGATATTTTTGTTCTCAAAGGTCAGTTGGTTCAATTCGCATTGTGCATTGTGAATTGTGAATTGATATATCTCGTTTGCTTCGCGCATCGAGTGGCGCAGGCAGATATAGGTGTTACCGATGTTTCCGCATGGCTCGTAGTCGTACTGCCCGTCAGGAGTCAGTTGGCTGATTGTGCATTGTTCTTTGTGCATTGTGCATTGATACACCCGCTCCGTAGCGTGCCAAACGGCATTGAAGACGATGGTGCTGTCGTCTTTCCAGTAGTACGAATCCACGTTGGTGTCCAATCCGCGGCTGGCAAAGATTTTCTCTCCTGTGGTGCGGTTCATGATGAAAAGGCGGTTCTCGTCGCTCTCGTATCCGTCGCGCTCCATACTCTGCCAGGCGATATATCGCCCGTCGGGCGAATAAGCGGGATTGGTATCATAGCCTTTGTTGTCCTCGGTAATATCCTTGTGTGTACGTGTACACACATCATAGATGTATATATCCGAGTTGGTCGAGAGAGCATAGTCAAGCCCTGTTTTTTTACGGCAGGTGTAGGCTATCTCCGTGCCGTCGGGGCTCCACGCCCATTGTTCCACACCGCCGAAAGGCTTCATCGGGCTTTCATAAGGGGTACCCTCCAAAAGGTTGATTACGTTCGTAACTTTCAGTTGCTTGTCCACCGGGTTTTCCTTGTCCAACTGCACCAGAAACGGCTGCGGAGCACTCTCCGTCCACTCGTCCCAATGCTTGTACATCAGGTCGGTTACCACACGTCCTGTGGCTTTGTCCAAATCAGGATAGCGGTCGGCGGTGGTCTCTATGGTTTTTACCTGTGCTGCAAGCAGTATCTGCGAGTTGTCGGGCGAGAGCAGAAAACCCTCAATATCTTTGTCAAAGCCGGTCAGGCAGATGTCTTCGGTGCGTTGCCCCGCACGGCGCACGTGGAAATAGAGTTTTCCGCCTTTCAGATAGGCGAGTTGCCCGTCCTTTGTCCATGCGGGAGACGAACCGACAAACTCATCTTCCTGCCCCAACTGACCATTTTTCAGGTTGCATATACGTATCCACGTGGTGGAGCGGTTTTCGGGTACGCTGTAGTAACTGACGGTATAGGCAATGCGCTGATTGTCTGCATCTATAGCCACATTGCCGATACGTCCCATTGCCCATAGTGCTTCGGGGGTGAGACGCCCGCCTTTGATGGTAATTTGCGGTTTGGTAATAGGTTCTTTCTCCTCTGCGGTATCGTTTGCGCACGATGCCGCCAACAAGGCAATTCCTGCCATAAGCCATACTTTTAGTTTCATACTTCGTTTCATAAAATTGCCTGCAAAGTTACAAAAATATCCGCACCTGTGCAAATCCCTATACTTTTGCAACCGCAAAATGACCCATAGAGACATACTACCCTTGTCCAACTTGCAAAATAACCTACACACCAAATAAAATAGGCTGTCGGGGGAACGGTATTATCAGTCGCGGCGGAAGATGTCGCGGGTATAGACCTTGTCTTTTACGTCGTCCAAACAGGGGTCGTAGCGGTTGGCGATGATGGCTTGGGAAAGAGACTTAAACTTCTGCAAGTCGTTGACTACCAACGAGCCGAAGAACGTGCTGCCGTCGGGCAGGGTGGGTTCGTAGATGATGACCTGTGCACCCTTGGCTTTTACACGCTTCATAATGCCCTGTATCGACGACTGGCGGAAATTGTCCGAATTGGACTTCATCGTCAGGCGATAGACGCCTATCGTACAGGTATGCTCCTCGCCTGGATTGAAATCGCCGCGGCTGTAGTAGTCGTAGTAGCCCGCTTTTGCCAATACGCGGTCGGCAATGAAATCCTTGCGGGTGCGGTTGCTCTCCACAATCGCCTCGATGAGGTTCTCGGGTACGTCCCGGTAGTTGGCGAGCAACTGTTTGGTGTCCTTGGGCAGGCAGTAACCACCGTAGCCGAAAGAGGGGTTGTTGTAGTGGGTACCGATACGCGGGTCGAGACATACGCCGTCGATAATGGCTTGTGTATCAAGTCCTTTCATCTCGGCGTAGGTGTCGAGTTCGTTGAAGTAACTGACGCGCAGGGCGAGGTAGGTGTTGGCAAAGAGTTTGACTGCCTCCGCCTCGGTGAAACCCATATAGAGGGTGTCGATATCCGTTTTGATAGCCCCCTGTTGGAGCAAGCCCGCGAAGGTGTGCGCCGCTTCCACGAGACGGGCATCGCTGAGGTCGGTGCCGACAATGATACGCGACGGGTAGAGGTTGTCGTAGAGTGCTTTCGACTCGCGCAGGAACTCGGGGGAAAAGAGGATATTGCGGCTGCCCGTCTTTTGGCGGATACCCTCGGTGTACCCCACGGGAATGGTCGATTTGATAACCATAATCGCCTCGGGATTGGCTTCCATCACGAGGCGGATAACCGTCTCCACCGCCGAGGTGTCGAAATAGTTCTTCTGGCTGTCGTAGTTGGTCGGCGCAGCAATCACCACAAAATCAGCGTCTTTGTACGCAGCGTAAGCGTCCAAAGTGGCGGTGAGGTCAAGTGGCTTCTCTGCGAGATACTTCTCAATATACTCGTCCTGAATGGGCGACTGGCGGCGATTGAGCATATCCACCTTTTCGGGGATAATATCTACTGCGGTAACGTGATTGTGCTGCGCCAGCAATGTGGCGATGGACAATCCTACATATCCTGTTCCGGCTACTGCTATGTTCATAGACTTGGTAATTTGTAATTTTGTAAATGTGTAAATTTGTAAATGTGCTTATCGGGGGATCCTCCTGCTATCCACAGGGTATCCACTCGACATCCACCCGTGTTTGCTATATAATCGGTGGCAAAAATCCATTAATAATTTATAAGCATTTATCGTATGCGGAATGCCCTGCGATTTGTTATAGGTTGCGCATAGGTTGCGTATCCCTTGCTGTTTGCTATGCATTTAACTTTGTTAATCTATAGCCGTGCGTCCACAAGGCTGCGCTCGACAAAGTTCTTCACATCGAAGATGACCGTCCCCTGCTCTTTGTACTTGCGGAAATCGAAGGTCTTGAACTGGTCGTGGCACACGCAGGCGATAACGGCAGCGTAGGGCTTGTCGGGGTCGATGGCGGGAATGAGGTCTTTGCCGTACTCTCGCTTCACCACCTCGGGGCTTGCCCATGGGTCGTAGATGTCCACATGGCAACCGAAATCTTCCAACTCGTTGGCGATGTCCACCACCTTCGTATTGCGGCAGTCTGGGCAGTTCTCCTTGAACGTTACACCGAGAATCAACACGTTGGAATTGAGGATTTTATGGTCTGTTTTGATCATCAGTTTGAGCGTCTTGTCGGCGATAAACTTGGCGATGGAGTTGTTTACGGCACGCCCGCTGAGAATCACTTGCGGGTCATAGCCGAGTGATTTCGCCTTGTGCGCCAGGTAGTACGGATCCACTGAGATACAATGCCCGCCGACCAATCCGGGGCGGTATTTGAGGAAGTTCCACTTGGTGCCCGCCGCCTCGATGACGTCGTTGGTGTCGATGCCCACGCGGTCGCAGATGAGTGCGAGTTCGTTCATAAACGAGATATTCACATCGCGCTGGCTGTTCTCCACCGCCTTTGCCGCTTCTGCCACTTTCATGTTCGGTGCGCGGTGGGTGCCGTTTTCCAGAATCGAGTTGTAGAGGGCGTCCACGATGTCCGCCACCTCGGGCGTGGAACCCGAAGTGATCTTCTTGATTTTGGTCAGGGTGTTGATTTTGTCGCCCGGGTTGATACGCTCGGGCGAGTAGCCGCAGAAGAAATCCTTGTTGAATGTCAATCCGCTGTTGCGTTCCAAGACGGGTACGCAGTCTTCCTCGGTGCAACCAGGGTAAACGGTTGATTCGTAGATGACTATATCGCCTCGGTTGAGTGTCTTGCCGATTGTCTCGCTTGCGCGGAGTAGCGGCGTGAGGTCGGGGTTGTTGAAACGGTCAATAGGGGTGGGGACGGTAACGATATAGGTGTTCACCTGCCGCAATTCCTCGGGGTCGGAGGTGAATGTGAGTCCGATTTGGCGGGTGGTGTTGTATGCTTCGCGTGCCTGTTTCATACCAATCAGATCGGCTTCAAGGGTATGGTCTCTGCCCGATTCCAGTTCTTCTACGCGTGCTTTGTTGACATCAAAACCGATGACGCGGTATTTCTTTCCGTATTCGATAGCCAAAGGCAAACCTACATAACCGAGTCCTACAACAGCGATAGTCCTGTTTTCTACCATAAATTGAATTTGTTAAAAAAGCCCACAAAAATACTGCTTTTTTTTCAAATGTACAAGCGCACGTGTGCGATAGGACTGCAAAATCGGGAAAAAGATGTGAAAAAGGTGAAAAAATATGGTACGGATTTTGTAAAGTGGGTTGTGTTGCGTAATTTTGTACGTAATTTGCGGCTTTTTCCATTAATGCCCGTTAAAAATCCATTAAAAAGCGAGTCAAGGCATTCTCCGTTAATTGCCGTTAATCAATCGTTAATAAAGTCTGCGGATTTGCTCTGCAAAATAATAAAAACAATACAAAAACAAATAATGAAAAAATTCAATCTGTGGAATGCGGTTTGCGGTTGGGTGGTGTTTGCCATCGCGGCGGCAACGTATCTCTTGACCATTGAACCCACGGCGTCGTTTTGGGACTGCGGTGAGTTTATCGCAAGTGCTCACAAGTTGGACGTGGGACACCCGCCCGGAGCACCATTCTTTATGCTGATGGGGCATTTCGCCCAGTTGTTTGCCTCCGACAATGCCCACGTGGCGATGTGTGTAAATGCGATGTCGGCACTGGCATCAGCATTCACTATCCTGTTCCTTTTCTGGACGATTACCGCCTTGGCACGCAAGTTGGTGAAACCAGATACGCTTGCCAAAGGTATCGGTGTGCTGGCGGCAGGCGCAGTGGGTGCATTGGCATACACGTTCTCCGATACGTTCTGGTTCTCCGCCGTGGAGGGCGAGGTCTATGCTTCGTCGTCGTTGTTTACGGCGATCGTGTTCTGGCTCATCCTCAAATGGGACGAGCACGCCGATGAAGAGGGTTCCGACCGCTGGCTGATACTCATTGCCTACCTGATGGGCTTGTCGATAGGTGTCCACCTGCTGAACCTGCTGACCATACCCGCCATCGTATTGGTGTACTATTTCCGCCGCTACGACTTCTCGTGGAAGGGCGTCATCTGCGCATTTCTGGCATCGGTGGCTATCCTCGCAGTGGTGCTGTATGGTATCATCCCCGGGTTCCCGACTATCGCAGGCTGGTTTGAGTTGCTGTTTGTCAATGGTTTGGGCTGTCCGTTCAATACGGGTCTGGCAATATATATCGTGCTGACGATTGCCGCACTGGTGTGGGCAACCATCGAGACTATGCACAACGACGGCGGTCGCCTGACCGTGCGCCAGATCATCTCGTTTGTGCTGGCATTCGCTCTGTCGGGTGCGGCTTTCCTGTTCGAGAGTTGGTGGATCGGCTTGCTGCTCAGTGTGGCAGTAACAGGTCTGCTTTTCTGGAAACGCAACATGGTCTCCACGCGTCTGCTCAATACCGCTACGCTGATGATTGCGGTTATCCTGATCGGTTACAGCAGTTATGCGGTGCTGGTTATCCGCTCGAGTGCCGACACCCCGATGGATCAGAACTCGCCCGACAATGTGTTCTCGCTCAAGTACTACCTCAACCGTGAGCAGTATGGCGACCGACCGCTATTCTACGGTCAGTCGTACAATGCGCCGGTGCAACTCGAGGTGCGCGGCAATATGTGTATTCCCGTTGAGAAACAGGGGCATGCGCAGTATGCTCCCGCACCCGAGGTAAGGGGTGAGAAAGACCATTATGTGGTAACGGGTTATAAGACCAACTACGTGTTTATGAAGGAGTTTTGTATGCTCTTCCCTCGTATGTACTCGTCGCAACCGAGTCATGTGGAGGCATACAAAGAGTGGGCGGACATCAAGGGCAAGCGTGTGCGCTACGACTATTGCGGGCAGCAGAAGACCGACTATGCGCCTACGTTTGCCGAGAATATGCGCTTCTTCTTCCGCTACCAGGTGAACTTTATGTACTGGCGTTATTTTATGTGGAATTTCGCCGGGCGTCAGAACGACTTGCAGTCGTATGGCGACATCACCAAGGGCAACTGGATCAGCGGTATTCCGTTTATCGACAATGCTATGCTCGGCGACCAGTCGGCACTGCCTACCGAACTGAAAGAGAATAAGGGACACAATGTATATTATATGCTGCCGCTCCTGCTCGGTATCATCGGTATCGTTTGGCAATGCGGCAAGCGCGTGAAAGAGAATGGTGTGGAGGTGAAAGAGGGCTGGAAATCGTTCACGCTGACTTTCCTGCTGTTCTTCCTGACCGGTTTGGCTATCGTCATCTATCTCAACCAGACTCCCTACCAGCCGCGTGAGCGGGACTATGCGTATGCAGGTTCGTTCTATGCGTTCTGTATATGGATCGGTCTCGGAGTTTTGGCACTCATTGACTGGCTGTCTGCCGCTATCAAGAACCCGAAAGCACAGGTGGCAATGGCATTGGTGGTAACACTCGTCTGCCTGCTCGTACCGGCACAGATGGCTTCGCAGAACTGGGACGACCACGACCGCTCGAACCGCTACTCGTGCCGCGATTTCGGTGCCAACTACCTGAAATCGTGCGAGAAAGAGGGTATCATCTTCTCCAACGGCGACAACGACACCTTCCCGCTCTGGTACAACCAGGAGGTGGAGGAAGTGGGTACCGACCTGCGTGTATGCAACCTGTCGTATCTGCAAACCGACTGGTATATCTCGCAGATGAAACGCCCCTACTACAAGTCGCCCGCACTGCCTATCTCGTGGGAGTACAAGGACTTTATGCCCGGCAAGAACGAGATAGCATGGGTGGATAACAAACTCGGTCCCATCTCGGTGGACAAAGCGTTCTCCTTCCTGCGCTCGGACGACCCGCGCACCAAGAACAAAGAGGGCGAGAACTACCTGCCGTCGAACCAACTCTATGTGCTGACGCCTGATTCACAGAAAGTGATGTTCAAGTCTGCCCGCCGCTACACCCGCTCGGAGATGATGATTATGGAAATGCTCAGTCAGAACCAATGGAAACGCCCGATGTACTTCGCCGCTACCGTGGGCAATGACTACTACCTTGGTTTGGAACCCTATTTCGAACTGACGGGTATGGCATACCAAATCACCCCCGTGCGTAGTGCTGACGGGCAACCGCGCGTGAACACAGAGAAGATGTACGACAATATGATGCACAAGTTCGCATACGGAAATATGAATATTCCCGGTATCTATATTGACGAGAATATGATGCGTATGTGCCGCACACACCGTATGATGTTTGCGCAACTGGCTGAAGCATTGATCAAAGAGGGGCAGAACGACAAGGCGGTCGAGGTACTCAACTATGCTGAGAAAGTGCTGCCGGGGTACAATGTGCCGTATGATTACACTTCGGCTTCTATGGCAGCTATGTACCTGATGCTCGGCGAGGTGGAGAAAGCGGACGCTATTTTGGATAATGTAGCAGACAACTGTGTGGAGTACCTGCAATGGGGGGCGCAACTGAGCAAGCAACAGCGTGCGGGTGCGCAACAGACCATCGGACACCACGCTGCCGTTCTCGGCTATGTGCTGCAAACGCTTGAACACTATCATCGGAACGAACTCGTGGAGAAGTACTATCCGCTCTATACACAATACGTAGGACGCTAAAAAACATTCTATGAACAAATAAGAAAACTCTGCTGCTTTCGCCTTGGCGGAGTGGCAGAGTTTGATTTTTGGATAATTTGTTGATTGTCTTTGAAAGTTGTTGACCTGTTCGTAAGTATGATTGCCCGCTTTTGCCGCCGTAGGCGCATAAGATTTATGGCAATTTAT
>DKEG01000069.1:53450-56751 GCA_002452095.1 Bacteroidales bacterium UBA6828
GCCGCTTTGCGGCAAAGGAGACAATAAAGTGTATTCTGATCATAAAACGATATGTTATGAAAATGGTAAATCAAATCCCCGTGTTGCTGCTTACGGGTTATTTAGGCAGCGGTAAAACCACGCTTCTCAACCGTATTCTTACCAACCGCAAGGGTATTCGCTTTGCAGTGATTGTGAATGATATTGGTGAGGTCAATATCGATGCCTCTCTTATCCAGCAGGGTGGGGTGGTCAGTCAGAAGGACGACAGTCTGGTGGCTTTGCAGAACGGTTGTATCTGCTGTACGCTCAAGATGGACTTGGTGCAGCAACTCCACGACCTTGTCTCGCAGAACCTATTCGACTATATCGTTATCGAGGCTTCGGGTATCTGCGAACCCGCACCGATAGCCCAGACGCTTTGCTCCTATCCGCAGATGGTGCCTATGTTTGCCAAAGACGGGGTGCCGGTACTCGATTGTATCGTTACCGTGGTGGACGCACTCCGTATGCGGGACGAGTTCGCTTCGGGCGAAGACCTCAACCGCAAGGACATTGGCGAGGAGGACCTGGCATCGCTGGTTATCCAGCAGATCGAGTTCTGCAACATCATTCTGCTCAACAAGTCGAGCGAGGTGTCGAAGGAAGATCTGGAGCATATCCGTGCTATTATTCGCGCTATCCAACCCAAAGCGGAGATTATTGACTGCAACTATTGCGATGTCGATTTCGACAAGATTTTGAATACCAAGATGTTCAATTTCGATGCGGTAGCTACTTCCGCTACGTGGATACAAGAGGTGGAAGACGCCCACCACGACGAAGACGACGAGGACGATGACCACGACCATGATGATGACCACGACCATCACGAACATCACCACGACCACGAGCACCATCATCACCACGATGATGACGAGGGCGAAGCCGAGGAGTATGGTATCTCCACCTTCGTCTATTATGCCCGCCGTCCGTTCAACCTCGGCTTGTTCGACGAGTTTGTGGCATCCAAATGGCCGAAGAATGTGATTCGTGCGAAGGGTATGTGCTATTTCTCCGACGAGTACGATATGTGCTACCTGTTCGAGCAGGCTGGGCGTCAGTTCAACCTCAAAAAAGCGGGGGAGTGGTTTGCCACGATGCCGCATGATGAGTTGGAAGCACTCAAGGCGCAAGATGCGCAACTGCGCCACGACTGGGACGACCAATACGGCGACCGTATGCAGAAATTGGTATTCATCGGTCAGCACCTTGACAAGAAAGCCATCACCAAGGCATTAGACGCTTGTTTGGACTAAACAGGCTATGTATCAATATACGGGCGATTCTGTATTGGCAGAGTCGCCCGTATTTTTATATATGCAGTTTCTCCAAAGCCCGCAGGGTAAGACGGGAGAGGGCGTAGCGGTCGAGGTCGGCAAGCGGTATAGTCTGTGTCCCGGGTAGCGCAGGCAGCGACGGCACACGGCAGCAGAAGAAACGTGCGTGCAGGCGTTGGTGGCTGAGGATATGCGTGAAGTCGAGTGTCAGAAAATCCGCAGTGTGCAGCACCTCCGTGGCTTCTTTACGGTCAAACAGGTGGTCGGTTTCGATGAGCGGAAACTCGTAGAGGTGTTGCCAGATGTCTTTTTCTGTGCGTTGGCGGAGCAGGGTGGCAGAATGGCTTATATATATAAGGTAGTTTAGGTACCGGTCGTGCAGTTCGGGGCGCGGTTTGCGCACGGGCAGCAGCGCGGCGGTGCCGTGTGCGCGGGCTTGGCAGTAGATACCGAGTGGGCATTGCGGGCAGGACTGCTCCCCGCTGCCTGGGAGCGTGAGCGATGGGGTGCAGTAGAGGGCACCGAACTCCATAATCGCCGAGTTGAACAGCCGTGCATTTTCGCGGTCAAGCAAGTCGTCTATCAGGGTATGGAAATGCTTTTTGCCCGCAGAGGTGTCGAAAGGTATATCGCAGTCAAAGAGACGTGCCACCACCCGATAGACGTTGCCGTCCATAGCGGGGTAGGGCAGGTTGTAAGCAAACGAGGCGATGGCACCCGCCGTATAATCACCGATACCGGGCAGCAGGCGTATATCGTCAAACGCCGTGGGAAAGGGCAGCCAACCGCGGCTGACAATCATCTGCGCCGCTTTGTGCAGGTTGCGGGCGCGTGAGTAGTAGCCGAGCCCCTGCCAATAGCGCAATACCTCGTCTTCGTGTGCGGCAGCAAGGGCGGCAGCATCGGGAAAACGGTTAATAAAACGGAGATAGTACTCCATGCCCTGCACTACGCGTGTCTGCTGGAGGATAATCTCCGAAATCCAGATCTTATACGGGTCATCGGTTTCCCGCCATGGCAGCACGCGCTTGTTCTGCTCATACCACCGGTACAGTGCCTTGTGCAGTTGAGAAACAGTGTTCATTGATTGATAAGTTGGGCTATGACAAAGTTACGGAGGATTTTGTAACGTGCGGGGGCAGGCTGGTTGTTGAAGCGCGATTGCCAGTAGGCACGGCGTACGGGGTCTGCCAGTTCGGCTTGGGCAGCCAGAACAGACTGTTGAAACCGAGAGCGGTTGGCACGCTGGTTGTCGGTCGTTTTGGCAGGGTTCTGGCGTTTGGGGTAGCTGGATACGATGGTTTTGCCAAGGCGTTTGGCGCAATAGGTCTCGCTATCGTTAGCAAGTCTGCCATGAAGTCCGGAGATGGGAAATTCTAAATCTGCTTTTGCCATAATGCGGAATGTATAAAGTGTATAATATTATTGTATAAACTGTATAAAAAGGAGGCTTAATCTCCCTGCAAGCACCGCTGCTTTCTACGTCTTTTCTACGTAATTGAAAGCCTAATGCATACTTATGCATAATAGAACAAAGAACAATGAACAAAGAATGGTGCATGTTTCTGTATGCAAAGATACAACAAAAAAGGCGGAAATGCAATAGGCGGGAGAAGAATTGCGCATTATTGGGAATGTAGTCCCAATGGTATATTTTAAGGTAGGGTAGGTGGGGTAGGGTAAGTACTTATTTTATTATATATATGTGTATGTGTATGTATGTGTATGTATATGTGTATATATAGTTTGTATTCTTATCTACCCTACCTACCCCTCCTACCTGCTTTGCCGGTCGGGGTGTGTATGAAGTGTAGTGTGTCTGTATTGAAAATCAGAGACTTGTTTGTGGGGATAAATTGGGGGCTTTTTTATAGTGTCCATTTAGAAACGCAATTTTGGGGTACACTTTTGCCCCCTGTCAGCCCCTGTTGAGGGTACCGAAACAGGGGCTGACAGGGGGGCGCCCCAAAGAACCGTCCAAGGCAGATGCAATACAAAAGAAT
>DKEG01000012.1 GCA_002452095.1 Bacteroidales bacterium UBA6828
TTGTTATTGGACAGTACATTTAGCATAAAAATGCACTGAAAGGCAAAAAAAACACTGAAAGATTTTGCTATGTCAAAAAAAAACAGTACTTTTGCACTCGCTTTTCGCCGGTAAGCCCAACCAATGCGGGCAGAGACATAAGAAAAGCGCAAGGTACCTTAGCTCAGGTGGTAGAGCAATGGACTGAAAATCCATGTGTCCTTGGTTCAACTCCAAGAGGTACCACAACAGAAGTAGTGTTAATGGTCGGTTGCCCGAGTGGTTAGGGACCGGTCTGCAAAACCGGGGACAGCGGTTCGAATCTGCTACCGACCTCCACAAGCACCGTCAGTTTTGGCGGTGCTTTTTTGTTTTTGAAACTGGAAAATCTATAAAATCTAGAATTTCTAGAACAACTAGAACAACTAGAACAACTAGAATTTCTAGATCAAACTAGAACAACTAACAACACAATGGAAAATGAGATTATAGAAGATATTACCCGGCAGGAGTACAAATACGGCTTCACCACCGATGTGGAGACCGATGTGCTGTCGCGCGGGCTGAACGAGGACGTTATTCGCACCATCTCTAAGAAGAAAGGTGAACCCGAATGGCTGCTGGAGTTCCGCCTGAAAGCCTATCGCAAATGGCTCACGATGGAGGTGCCTACGTGGGCGCATCTGGATATACCCGAAATTGATTTCCAGGCTATCTCGTATTATGCAGCCCCCAAAGCGCATTCCGAGGACAAAAAAGAGATAGACCCCGAGGTAATGAAGACCTTTGACAAACTGGGTATCCCCCTGGAGGAACGCGCTGCGCTGGCAGGTAATATGGCGGTAGATGCTGTGATGGACTCGGTGTCGGTGAAAACCACATTCCGAGAGACGCTGGCGGAGAAAGGCATTATCTTCTGTTCTATTTCTGAGGCGGTGCGCGAGCACGAAGACCTCGTCAAAGAATATCTCGGCAGCGTGGTGCCGTACAGTGACAATTTCTATGCGGCACTCAATTCGGCGGTCTTCTCCGACGGGTCGTTTGTGTATATCCCCAAGGGCGTGCGCTGCCCGATGGAACTGAGTACGTATTTCCGTATCAATGCGGGTAATACGGGGCAGTTTGAGCGCACGTTGCTCATTGCCGACGAGGGGGCGTACCTCAGTTATCTGGAGGGATGCACCGCCCCGATGCGCGATGAGAACCAACTCCATGCCGCTATCGTGGAGATTGTGGTGCGCAAGGATGCTGAGGTGAAATACTCCACGGTGCAGAACTGGTATCCGGGCGACAAAGAGGGCAAAGGCGGTATCTACAATTTCGTAACCAAGCGAGGTATCACCTACGAGAATGCGCGGCTTAGTTGGACGCAGGTGGAGACCGGATCGGCTATCACGTGGAAGTATCCGAGTTGTATTCTGCGGGGCGACAATTCGTCTGCCGAGTTCTACTCGGTAGCCGTAACCAACAACTACCAGCAGGCGGATACGGGCACCAAGATGATACATCTCGGCAAAAACACCCGCTCGCGGATCATCAGCAAGGGTATCAGCGCAGGGCACAGCCAGAACTCCTACCGAGGACTCGTCAAGGTGGCAAGCAAGGCGGACAATGCCCGCAACTACAGCCAGTGCGACAGCCTGCTGCTGGGCGACAAATGCGGGGCGCACACGTTCCCCGATATGCAGATCAGTAACCCGACCGCCACCGTGGAACACGAGGCAACTACCAGCAAGATCAACGAGGACCAACTCTTCTACTGCCGGCAGCGCGGTATCGGACTGGAAGACGCGGTAGGACTGATTATCAACGGCTACGCCAAAGAGGTGATGGACAAACTGCCGATGGAATTTGCTGTCGAGGCACAGAAACTGCTGCAAGTGTCGCTCGAAGGCACGGTGGGATAAAATAAGAGCATAAAAAATACAGACGGAGGTCCCCTATGCTAATTAAGTAGGCGACCTCCGTCTCTATGCAAACTATCCTATTATTCTTTTATGGCGCGTAATTCCTCTAAATCGGAGCGGCTAAAATAATAGGCAAATGTGCGCGTGTTGGCATGGGGACTCGCATTGCGATATTCGTCATATTTCCAATTGCATATACTGAACATATTCTTGTAATCTTCACCTGTGGGTGTCCAAACGGCTAATGTGTCGTTCTTTTGAAATAGGATAACACTATCAAAATGCCTCATTATATCATCAAAATAGCGAAATTCAGTCCTGTAATCCTGAGATAGTTTTTGGCTCATTTTGAATCCGTCCCCCCAACGATAATATCCATCTCTCCCGATGTGATCAATTGTAGAATTTGGAACTAAATGAATAATTAATGTAGTAGAGTCTAAAAAATGTACGCTTGTATCTTCTGTTATTAAACTTAGATCTTTTACATTTCCTTTCAATTCCAAATAAATGCTATCCTCTACCTCCAGTGTGGAATCTGCAATAAATACATATCTTTCGTTATAATATGGATAATTAAACCAATTTATACTACAGCCAATAAGCCCCAAGAATATAAGAATATAAAATATTCCGTCTATAATCTTCTTTTTCATTTTGCTACCTCCCAACCTTTTCTTTCTTTATTCGTAATTTCTCAATGTCGCTCTTCCTTATGTAATAAGCAAAACCTCGCATATTGCCGGGAGAGAGATCATCTGTATAGTTCTTATCTAATTTCCAGTTGCTCTGAAGGAAAGGATTCTTGTATTTATCACTTATCGGTGTCCACATAACGATAGTATCCGTCTTTTGACATAGCATTATTGTATCAAAACGCGCCATAAGTTCATCAAAATAGCGAAACTCTGTTCTGTATCTGTCAGCCATCTTTTTATTTTCCCTTAGTCCTACGATAGAATCGTATGCAATATAAAAAGATAATGTATGAGTATTTGTGAAAAATGCCGCCTTCTCTTCTGCGCTTAAATACCGATCCCCATATAGTCTTAAATTTTCCATGTTTCCTTTTAGCTGGAGTTGAATGCTGTCTTCTATCTTGATAGTTGTATCGGCAACAAATACATAATTTTCTTCATAGGTTGCCGCACGCTCAAACCAATGAAAACAACCGGTAAAACCGAATAATATAACGGTGTATAATAGTCCTACTATAATACTCTTTTTCATTCTGCTACCTCCCAACCTTTTCTTTCTTCAATAATACAATCAATTGTCTTTTCATCCAATCCTAAACGCACCATACCATCTCGCAGAGTTTCTAGTATAACACTCGGCTCGTCGCCTTTGACAGACACGTCCGGTTGGGATAATCCCGAACAGCCGCTGAGTCCTATGCCAATGAGGCACAGAAAAACAGAAAGTAATTTTTTAATCATAATGGCTATTGTTTTTATAATCCGCTGCAAAGGTAATATAATTTTGCAATATATACAAATAGTTGCTTAAAAAAAATAATTCAGCATATTATGTTATTATATTTTGCTGTTTGTTTGCAAAGTGTCTTCAAATATTTATTTTTGTAGCATTATGTATACTGCGTATCCGTTTTATGTTCCGGTAAATTTATCATAACATAATAGTGGCGTAAATATACAAAAAAAAGACCATCTGACGTTGTTGGTCAGGTGGTCTCCTTTTGTCGGTTATTTATATATCAATTACAGCATTTCCACGCTTCGGTTGACAAACTTTGCCAATGCCTCGCCTTTGAGCAAGCCGCTTGCCAGGAGGGCAATGTCGATCAGTTGGTGAACTTTCTCGTTGCCGGCGGCGTGTTTTGCATAGACATCTTTTAGTTGCTGGCGCAGTGCCCCTACCTCCTTCGTCAGGTTGGTAACCGCATTTTTTTCCTCTTGCGTAAGGTCAGCCTCTTTCTTGTCTTTCTGGGCGGCACGCAGGTCGTTCTCCTCTTTCTCTTTGGCGGCAATCTGCTCGTTGAGCGGTTTAGCCTCCTCGGCGCAAGCGGATACCAGTTCGTTCATCAGGTCGGTAACCTTGCTGTTGGCGGTATTGATCACCATATTGTACTGGTCGGGCATCTGTCCGTAGAACGACATTCCTTGCTGGTGAGCCGACATCTCTTTCATACGGCGCATAAACTCGTTCTGGGTAAGGAAAACGGGCAGCGCATCTGCTGAAACCGACTCAAAACTAACCACGAAGTTGGTCTTCTCGCCTTTCGGCAACTGGCTCTCGAAACTGTAGCGGAGCGCGTCCTCTTGCTCGGTCGTCAGCGAAACGGCTTTCTTGTCCTCCTTCAGAATCAGGTTCTCTATCACATCGGAGTCCACACGTACGAAACGCACCGTGCCCTTATTTTCCTCACCGTCGCCCATACTCTTCTGCTCCATCTGCGACATAGCGTGTACGTCCAGTTCGCCGTCCATCAGCAGTACATCGTAGCCTTTTGCTTTCGCACGCTCGATATACGAGTACGAAGCATCGGGGTCTTGGGTGTAAAGCAAAATCAAGTCGCCATTCTTATCCGTCTGATTGTCTTTTACTTTGGCTTTGTATTCGTCAAAGGTGAAGTACTTGCCTTCCAGGTTCTTGAGCAATGCAAATTCAATCGCCTTGTCATAGAATTTCTCGTCGGTGAGCATTCCAAACTGGATAAACATCTTTACATCGTCCCACTTCTTTTCGAAGTCCTCACGGTTGTTCTTGAATAGTTCTGCCAGTTTGTCAGCCACTTTCTTCGTAATGTAACCGCTGATTTTCTTTACGTTGTTGTCGCTCTGCAAGTAACTGCGGCTTACATTCAGCGGTATATCCGGCGAGTCAATCACACCGTGCAACAGCGTCAGATACTGAGGCACTATATTCTCCACCTCGTCGGTTACATACACTTGGTTGCAATAGAGTTGTATCTTGTTGCGGTGTACATCGAGATTGTTTTTTATCTTCGGGAAATAGAGAATACCGGTCAGGTGGAACGGGTAGTCCACGTTCAGATGGATATGAAACAGCGGTTCGTCCGTCTGGTTCGGGTAGAGTTCGTGGTAGAATTTCTCATAGTCCTCGTCGGTCAGGTCGGACGGTTTGCGCATCCATGCGGGGTTCACGTCGTTGATGATGTTGTCCTCGTCCGTCTCCACCTGCTTACCGTCTTTCCACTCTTTCTTCTTGCCGAAAGCAATTTCTACGGGCAGGAACTTGCAGTATTTCTTCAGCAAACCTTCGATAGTGGCGTCTTCGAGATACTGCTTAAATTCATCGCTGATATGCAGCACGATGTCCGTTCCGCGGTCGGCTTTGATAGTGTCCTCCATCGTGTACTCGGGCGTTCCGTCGCAACTCCAGTGTACGGCTTTCGCGTCCTCTTTGTACGACTGCGAGAATATCTCCACTTTGTCGGCGACCATAAACGCACTATAGAAACCCAGTCCGAAATGCCCGATAATCGCTTCGGCTTTATCCTTGTATTTGTTTACAAACTCCTCTGCGCCCGAGAAGGCAATCTGGTTGATGTATTTGTCCACCTCTTCGGCAGTCATACCGATACCGTGGTCGCGTACGGTCAGTGTGTGTTTGTCCTTGTCTATCAGTACGCGCACGCGGGTATCGCCCAATTCGCCTTTGAACTCGCCCACGCTCGACAGAGTCTTCAGTTTTTGGGTGGCATCCACAGCATTACTAATCAATTCGCGTAAGAAAATCTCGTGATCGCTATACAGAAACTTTTTGATAACGGGGAAGATGTTGGTTGAGGTAACCCCTATATTTCCTTTGCTCATAGTATATTTGGTGTTTTTTAGTTAATACTTTGTTTACCGCTATGACGGGCATAGCACGCTCTGCATAGGGCAAAAAGTTTGCCAAATATGGTTGGCTGCCAATTTGTCAGTATGGTATGTCTCTGCACAGCCGTATCCGCCTTGTCCCCGCCAAAGGCTCTACAAGCCGGACACTACGGTACACACACGGTAGATATACGGTAGATACACGGTAGATATACGGTAGATAAAGCCGTCTTTGTAGGGCCTTTATCAGTGTTTACCCATAAGTTAGCACCGGCCATTGCAGGGGACGCAGACGCCTCTGGTTCCCCATAATCCATAATAGGGGACGCGGACGCCCTCGTCCGCGGTCGGTTTGCCACAAACCGTATGACTATGCTATGTATGGGAGACGACGCGGCTCGCGTCGTTATGCGCCACGGGCGCACTTAATACCGAAGCGAAACGAAAGCCTGTGGCTTGAGTAGAACTCCTTATGCGTCCCGCGTCGTTAAGTACGAATAACATTTTGCATAGAAAATAGTATAATGTTACACTTATTCTTTCAAAATTATGCTATTGATGTTACTATTTTAATGCGGTTGCCCTGGTGTATAGCGTTTTCTGTTTGCATATTTGCGTTTTTTGTTGTATCTTTGTGCGCTTGTTTTGTATAGACGAAAAAAGTATGATTGAATATATAAAAGGACAACTGACGGAACTGTATCCAACGGTAGCGGTGATAGAGGCTGCGGGGGTGGGGTACGAGGTGAATATCGCCCTGCCGACATACTCGGCATTGGTGAGCAAAGAGGGGCAGGAGGCCAAACTCTATACTACCGAGATTATCCGTGAGGATACCCACGACCTCTTCGGCTTTCTGACCAAAGGGGAACGGGCATTGTTTGTGCTGCTGATGACCGTGAGCGGTATCGGGGCGAACACGGCGCGTATGATTATGTCGGCTTTTTCGGCGGCGGAGATACGTCAGATTATTGCAACGGGCAATGCAAAAGCGTTGTCGCAAGTGAAAGGACTTGGTCCGAAGACCGCCCAGCGCGTGATTGTGGACTTGAAAGACAAGGTGCTGAAGATTGATATAGAAGGCGACCCCACGGAGTTGCCGATGGATAATGGTTCCGGTACGGTGGACAGCGAAGTGAAGACCGAGGCGGTCAGTGCCCTTACTATGCTCGGTTTCCAGGCAGCCGCCAGCGGAAAGGTCGTGGACAAGATACTGAAAGAGAACCCCGCTTGCAGCGTGGAGCAAGTGATACGCCAAGCCCTTAAAATGCTTTGATTTTTCTGAAACGTTTAACCTGTATATTGCTTTTGTGCGCCCCGATGATACTATGGGCGCAACAGCGTCAGCCGCTTGTTCCGAGCAAGCGGAACGACCGTCGTATGGCAGAGCAGGCGGCACAACAAGCCGCCCGGCAACAGACTGCACAGACCCCCGAGGAGGTGGAAACCATTCCCGCCGAGACGGCTATGGCGGACAGTGCCATCTGGGCACCTGTACAGGTGCAGCAACTGGGAGCGGACAACTATGAGCAACTTACCGCCCCCAAGAGCAGTCTTGACCTGAATAACCCTGCGAACATCACGACAACGGTGGATTATGAGCCCAATACGGGGTATTATGTGATACATACCAAGATAGGCGATGTGGATGTGGCAACGCCCTATCTGATGACCGATGCCGAGTACAAAGCCTACACCGAGCAGAAACTGATGCACGCCTATTGGCAGCAGAAAATCAGCGAAGTGGAGCATAACAATGAGAAGAAATTCGACATCACCGATATGAAGTTCAATATCGGTCCGGCGGACAAGGTCTTCGGCCCCGGCGGTGTG
This sequence comes from Bacteroidales bacterium UBA6828, assembly GCA_002452095.1. Lineage (GTDB taxonomy): Bacteria > Bacteroidota > Bacteroidia > Bacteroidales > Paludibacteraceae > Colicola. Next base: position 7,526 of record DKEG01000012.1, read on the forward strand.
CAACTCAAGATGCAAGGTTCGGCGGAGTTGCTGTTCGGCTTCAAGCACCAGTACATAGAGAACCCGAGTCTGACGCTGCGGGCGAGAAACAATAATATCTTCGATTTCGACGAGAAGATACAGGTGAACGTGAACGGCAAGGTGGGTGAGAAACTCAACTTCAATATGAACTACAACACCGAAGCCAGTTTCTCGTTCGACCAGCAGAACCTCAAACTTGCCTACAAAGGGCAGGAGGACGACATTATCCAGTCGATTGAGGCGGGTAATGTAACGATGGATTTGAACTCAAGTCTGATACGCGGCAGCCAGGCTCTGTTCGGTATCAAGACAAATCTGAAATTCGGTAAGTTCCGCATACAGGCATTGGTGAGCCAGCAGAACTCGGAGAGTCAGACGGTGAGTTCGAAGGGCGGTGCACAGATGACCAAGTTTGACGTATCGGGCGACAACTACGACGAGAACCGCCACTTCTTCCTCAGTTATTTCTTCCGAGACCAATACGAGAGTGCTATGGCGACGGCACCCTATATCGCCAGCGGCGTAACCATCAACAAGATAGAGGTTTGGGTTACCAACAAACGCGGCAACTACGACCAAGCCCGTAATATCATTGCCTTTACCGACCTCGGCGAGACCAATGCACATATCCTTAACCATACGTGGGTGGCGAATGCCACGCAAGTGCCGGACAACAAGACCAATGACTTGTACAACATTGTTCGCAACCGTCCCGATATACGCGATATACAGCAGACTTCGCAGGCGTTGTCGGATCTGGAGGGAGGAGACGACTTCGAGAAAGTGGAGTCGGCACGTCTGCTGTCATCGAGCGAATATACGCTCAATACTGCTCTCGGTTTTATCTCCTTGCGCTCTGCGCTCAACCAGGACGAGGTGCTGGCGGTGGCGTACGAATATACCTACGGAGGTCAGGTCTATCAGGTAGGTGAGTTTTCCACCGATGCGAGCGACGAACTGCGTGCGCCCAATGCGCTGATACTGAAACTGCTGAAGAGTACTTCCAATGCGCCGATGAAGAAAAATGCAGGTACGTGGGACTTGATGATGAAAAATATCTACTCCCTCGGGGCGAGCAGTATCTCGTCGGATAAATTCGAGTTGTATATCACCTACCGCAACGACTCGGTGGGCACAGATATGCAGTACCTGACTGAGGGGGCAGTAGCGGGCAAACAACTGCTGCGCGTGATGAACCTCGACCGACTGGACAGCAAGAACAACCCGTATCCCGATGGCAAGTTCGACTATATCGAGAATATGACCGTCTATTCGGGCAACGGACGGGTGATCTTCCCTGTGTTGGAGCCTTTCGGCAGCCATCTGCGCAATGCCATAGGCAACAATGCCATTGCGGACAAGTATGTATTCCAAGAACTGTATGACTCAACGCTTGTGGTAGCGCAGGAGATGTCAGAGAAAAACAAGTTCCACCTGACAGGTAAGTACAAAGGCACAAGCGGCAGCGAGATACGGCTCAATGCGATGAATGTGCCGCGCGGTAGCGTTACCGTTACGGCAGGTGGTGCTACACTGATTGAGAATGTGGACTATACCGTGGACTATACAATGGGAACGGTTACGATACTCAACCAGTCCATTCTTGAGTCGGGTACGAATGTTGATGTGAAGTTGGAGAACCAATCCACATTCTCCATGCAGCGCAAGAGCCTGTTTGGGGCGCATTTGGAGTATGAGTTCAACCCTGATCTGGTTATCGGCGGAACGATTATGCACTTGCGCGAACGCCCGCTGACCACCAAGGTGAATACGGGTAGCGAGCCGCTGGCGAACACAATATGGGGTGTGAACGGCAGTTGGAAGACCGAGATGCAGTGGCTCACCAATGCCATTGACAAGATACCGTGGATTTCGGCTTCTACACCCTCCACGTTCCAAGTGAATGCCGAGTTTGCACACCTGATACCGGGGCATACACGCGATGTCGGTTCGGTGGGTACCTCGTACATCGATGATTTCGAGTCCACAACAACGAACATAGATGTCCATTATCCGAGTTACTGGTTCCTCGCCTCTACGCCGAGTCCGTTTGAGGAATCGAAACTGAGCGACAATATCGAGTATGGCAAGAACCGTGCGCTTCTGGCGTGGTACACGGTGGATCCTCTGCTGGTCTACCCGCAGACCAATACTCCGCAGCACCTCAAGAACGACCCCGATGCGATGTCTGACCATCGTGTGCGTATCGTTTATGAAAAAGAGATTTATCCCAGCAAAGAACAGGTGGCGAATGCGGATACCAAGATGAGCATTCTCAATCTGAGTTTTTATCCGGAGGAGCGCGGTCCGTACAACATTGTAGCAAGCGAGATAGACCCTGCTACGGGTAAACTCAGGGACCCGAAGAAACGCTGGGGCGGTATGATGCGCAAATTGGATAACACCGACTTCGAGAAATCGAATATCGAGTATATCGAGTTCTGGTTGATGGACCCCGCGCTGACCAACCCTGACGGGTATGAGGGCGAGATGTATATCAACCTTGGAGACATATCCGAGGACATTCTGCACGACGGCAAGAAATCGTTTGAGCATGGTCTTCCCATCTCGGACAACGATGTCAACAGCGTGGATACCACGGTCTGGGGGCGTGTGCCGCGTACCAACTCTACTGTTACCGCTTTTTCCAACGAGACGGGTGCCCGTGCCAAACAGGATGTCGGTCTCAATGGTTTGAGCACGGCGGACGAGATGAACTATGGCGCATACAAAACCTATATAGAGACCCTGCGCAACACCGTGTCGGCAGATGTGCTGGCGGCTTGGAATATGGACGCATTCTCTCCGCTCAACGACCCTGCCGGTGATAATTTCCACTACTATCGCGGCACGGACTTTGACCGGCAGGAGGTGTCTGTTCTCGACCGGTACAAGCATTATAACGGTACGGAGGGGAACTCGCCCGATACCGAATCACAGACCGAGAGTTACGGAACCGCCTCTACCTTGCAACCGGATATAGAAGACATCAACGGCGACAATACCCTCAACGAGTATGAGAAGTATTTCCAGTACAAAGTGCTGCTCCGTCCCGATATGATGGAGGTAGGTCGCCAGCATATCACGGAGAAGAAAGTGGTAAATGTCAAACTGCGCAATGGTTCGACAGAAGATGTAACATGGTACCAGTTCAAGATACCCTTGCGCGGCGACAGCAGCGATGTGCAGACGGTCGGTTCTATTCGTAATTTCAAGTCGATACGTTTTATGCGTATCTATCTGACGGGTTGCTCCCATGAGACGCACCTTCGTTTGGCTACCCTCGATCTGGTACGCGGCGAATGGCGCAACTACACCAAGACCCTCCACCCGCTCGGCGCACCTGTCAATACCGGTGCGCAACTCAATGTACAGGCGGTGAATATAGAGGAAAACTCGAGCCGTACGCCTGTCAACTACGTACTGCCACCGGGTATCAGCCGCCAGACCGATCCCGGACAAGCAACGCTCATACCGCTCAATGAGCAGGCGATGGTGCTGCGTGTTACCAACCTGAGTCCGAAAGATGCGCGTGCCGTATATAAGAACACCGGCTACGATATGCGCAACTACAAGAATCTGCAGATGTTTGTACATGCAGAGAAGATGGAGAATATCGATCCCGACTTGCAAGACGGCGATCTGAGTTGCTTTATCCGTTTGGGTACCGACCTGAAGAACAACTACTACGAGTACGAGATACCGCTCCACCTGACCGAAGCGAGCTTGTACAGCAGCGATAACGAGACCGACCGTTGGAAAGTATGGCCGCAGGACAATATGTTCGATTTCCCGTTCTCGGTGCTGACCAATGCCAAGACCGCACGCAACAAAGCCAAGCGGGCGGGCAATACCGATGTGGGCAACAATATACCTTATATAGTATATGACGATGCGAACGGTAAGCCGCAGAACAAGATAACCGTACTCGGCAACCCGACGCTGGAGGACGTGGAGTGCATTATGATCGGTGTACGTAACTCGGGTACGCACGATGCGTCGGGCGAGATATGGGTGAACGAACTGCGCCTGAGTGAGTTTAACGAGCAGGGTGGTGTGGCAGCCATGGCGAATGCAGCATTGTCGGTAAGCGACATTGCGCAACTGAACGTAGCGGGGCGGTTGGAGACGGCGGGTTACGGTTCGATAGAGTCGAATGTGCTTGACCGTAATATGGACAATATCTACCGGTTGTCGGTCAGTGCCGCTCTCGAGGCAGGACGTCTGTTCCCCGAGAAAGCGAAGATACAGATGCCGCTCTATGTGTCGTATTCCAACGAGACGCTGTCGCCCGACTACGACCCGCTTGATACCGATATCAAACTCAAGGAGACCCTCGATACCTATGACGAAAAGGAGCAGCGTGATTCTATCCGCACGATGTCGAATACCGTACAGGAATCCACCTCGTTCTCGGTAACGAATATGAAGGTGAACATCAAGTCGAAGAAACGCGATATGTTCTACGACCCTGCCAACTTCTCCATTTCCGCTTCGTACAACAAACAGAACGAGCATACCCCCGAGATGGAAAAGAATGTAACCACCGATCACAAAGGTTCGTTCAACTATGCTTACTCGTTCAACCCGCAGCCGTGGGAACCATTCAAGAAAGTACAGAAAGTGCAAAAGGTGAAGTTCCTCAAAGAGATGAATTTCTATTACCTGCCGCAGTCGTGGGCGTTCTCGACCAATATGCACCGTACGTTCTCGCATATGAAGATGCGCGACTTGACTGCCTCGGCGGGTGACCGGATGGATTTGACCTTCTCCAAGGACTTTACGTGGGATCGTAATTTCGATTTCAAATACGACCTGACAAAGAATATGAAGTTCTCGTTCCAGTCGGCGATGAATTCTACTATTGACGAGGGCTACTATGCACCCGAGATACTGCGCGACTATGCTTTTACCAATGACTACTACGAGGCATGGCGCGATACCATACAGCACAGCCTGGCGAAATGGGGTTCACCATATACCTACCAGCAGGTCTTTACGGCAAGTTGGAACGTGCCGCTCAACCGTATCCCCTACCTCGAAGCCCTGTCTGCCAACGCCTCGTATAATGCAACCTACAACTGGGCACGCACGGCGCAAACCACAGCCGATACCGATCTGGGCAATACGATCTCCTCGCTCCAGTCGTGGCAGGTGGACGGCGGTGTCAATTTTGAGACACTCTACGGCAAGTCAAAGTACTGGAAGCAGATGACGCAACTCTACACCCGCCGTCAGACCCGCCGTGCGTTCCGTCCGAAGACCTATTCCGAAACCATCAAAGCCGAGAAAGGAAAGACTATAGAGATAACCCACCGCCTCAACTCCGAAACGCTCACTGTCACGGCAACCGATAGCGCAGGACACCGCATACCGGTATCGTTCAAACCAAGTGGCAACACCAAGGTGAAGATAACGCCGAAAGCCGATTGTGAGGCAATGGTGCTGACCGTTACCACCAAAGATCCGAACCAACGTACGCCTGCACAGGTGGCGGGCGATATGTTCGCCTATATCGGAACGATGTTCCGTCGCGTGCAGGTGACCTACCGCGAGACCAACTCTATGACCGTGCCGGGCTTCAACCCCGAGGCGGGCTTTATGGGACAACGACGCACGGACGGACTCTATGCGCCGGGCTTTGATTTCGCATTCGGTTTTGTGCCGACCGACTTTGTCAACCATGCCAAAGAGAACGGCTGGCTGTCGGGCGATACGGCGGTGGTACAACCCGCCACCCGCGCCTATACGAGCGATTTTGATCTCAAACTGACCCTCGAGCCGCTGCCAGGACTGAAGATACAGGTGAACGGCAAACGCTATTACGCCAACTCGACCTCTATCATCTACTCTTACGACCGGTTGCAGGAGAATATGACAGGGTCGTTCAATATCACGCAGGTGGCTATCGGTACGGCATTCAGCAAGATCGGCACGCAGGAGGACAACTTTGCCAATGCTACGTATGACCAATTCCTGCAAAACCTCGATGTGATGCAGGGGCGTGTGCAGGCGCAGTACGACGGTGTCCGCTATCCGACTACGGGCTTTATGAAAGGCATACTCCCGGGCGGACAGGTATATAATCCGACAAATGGTGCGGTGGCAAAGAACTCCGCCGATGTACTCGTACCTGCTTTCCTGGCAGCCTACACGGGACGCAGTGCCAACACGATGAACCTCAATCCGTTCTTGAGTATCCTGCGCGTGCTGCCCAACTGGTCGGTTACATACGATGGTCTGGGCAAACTGCCATGGATGCGCGACCATTTCCGCTCCGTTACGCTCACCCACGCCTACACGTGCAAGTACTCTATCGGCAGTTATGGCAGTTACTCCACATGGGTGCCGCTCGACGGACAAACGGATAAAACGATCGGTTTCGTGCGTGATGTTACTACCGATATGCCCGTACCATCGTCGGCATACGACATATCCAATGTGTCGCTTACGGAGGCGTTCTCGCCGCTTATCGGACTGAATCTCTCAATGAAGAACTCGCTTTCGTGTAAGTTCGAGTACCGCAAGCAGCGCAACCTTGCCCTCAATGTAACCTCTGTGCAACTGACCGAAGGACACACCAACGAGTTCGTTATCGGCGGCGGCTATACAATCAAGAACCTTAGTTTCATCACCAAGAAGAAGGATGGCGGGCAGAAGAAGGTCAGCAACGATTTGAAACTCAATGTGGATATTTCGTACAAAGATATCAAGACGCTGTTGCGCAAAGTAGAAGAGGGAATTACGCAGGCATCGAGCGGCAACAAGGTGTTTGCTATCAAGATAAGTGCCGATTATGTGCTGTCGCAGAAGATCAATCTCCAACTGTTCTACGACCACCAGGGTACTACCCCGCTTATCTCGTCCTCTTACCCGATCAAAGCGGACAACGTGGGTATCAATATCAAACTGATGCTCACGCGGTAATCTCAATGCATAATTTGTGATGTTTAAGGTTGGTATCATAGGTCCGGAATCCACGGGGAAATCCACGTTGGCGCAGCAGTTGGCACAACAATATAATGGTATCTATGTTCCTGAGTTTGCGCGGGAATATGTGGAGCAGTTGGGTAGGAATTATACCTACGATGACGTGTGCGCCATTGCACGGCATCAGATAGAGCAACTGAAAACCTACGCAGACAATACGGACGACGGTGTCGTTTTCTTTGATACCGAACTGATTATCACCCGTGTGTGGTTTGACTATTGCTACGGCAGTACCCCCGATTGGGTGCTGGAGGCGATGAAACAATACAAACCCGATGTGTATCTGTTGTTGTATCCCGACCTTGCGTGGGTGGAAGACCCTGTCCGCGAGAACGGCGGTGAGGTGATCCGTCTCGAACTGTTCCACCGCTACGAGCAGGAAATACAAGCCCTTGCCGTTCCCTATTATATCATTCGCCATACTGCCGACGGCGGTATTTTCGCCACCAAGATGGTTTAATGCTCAATCTTCATTCTCTTTTGTCCCGTTTGTTGTCTATATGGTTGTGTCTGTTGGGTGCGGTTGCCGTATATGCAGGAGACAGGGAATGGTTGGAGAATGTGATCGGCGATGTGTATGAGCAACTCACGGAGGTCGGAGCAGTGGATTATGAGGAACTGCAAGAAGACTTGTCGGACTTGGCGGCACACCCGCTCAACCTGAATGCCGCACGTGCGGAAGACTTGGAACGGTTGCGCTTCCTGAATGATACGCAGATAGATGCTATCCTTCTCTATGTCTATCAGCACCCGATGCAGGATGTGGCGGAACTGCAATTGATCCCTTGTCTGCAAGACTATGACATACGCAACCTGCGGGCGTTTGTGTATGTGGCACCCGTTGAAGGCTCCAACCGGCTGAATCCGCACGAAGTATTCCGCTATGCGAAACATGAGATAACCGCCCGCATAGATGCTCGCAATGCGGAAAACTATGAGGGCGACCCGATATTCGTGCAGACCCGATATAAGTTCAACTACCGGAATCGGGTGCAGTTTGGTTTGAACTTACGCCGCCCCGCAGGCGGGCAAGCCGCCGATTTGGAGTATGGGGGCTACGTGCAACTCAACGATATAGGCTTCGTGCGCACGGTGGTAGCAGGAAATTATCAAGCCTCTTTCGGGCAGGGACTGGTGCTTGCCGATGCGTTTCATACAGGCAAATCGGCGTATGTGCTCAATGCGGGTAACAGGACGGAGGGGCTGCGCAAATACAGCGGAGTGGACGGCAGTGGATTGCACGGAGCGGGAACCACGTTGGCGTGGAAAACAGGGAATGTGCATATCGGCTGGTCGGCACTCTATTCTCTGCAAAAGACGCGCGACAGTGTGCGTCATCATATTCTCGGAACCAACATAACGATACGCTACCGGCGTCTGAAAATAGGGGTTACCGCTGTGGAAAACCTTTATTCGGATTCGGTGTATCCGTATCGCAATATGCGTTACAATGCACACTATTTCCGAGGCAGACGGCAGGCAGTACTGGGAGTGAATTTCCGATACAACTACGGGCTCTTTGATGTGTTCGGCGAAGTGGCAGCAGCGCAAAACAGGCACTGGGGTGCAGGGGTGGAGATAGGCAGTCGTGTTACGCCTGTGCAAGGTGTGGGATTGCTGTTGCTCTACCGCTACTACTCGCCGTGGTTCGACAATACATTGGGGTATGCGTTCTCTGAGACCTCGCGGCTGAATGACGAAAACGGAGCCTATATCGGCATAGAGATTACCCGGTTGAGGCATTGGCGATGGTCGGTTTATGGTGATGTGTTCCGCTTTGCAGGTGTCAAATATGGTATCCCTTATGCTCCCTCATTGGGCTATGATGCTATGGCGGAAACGGCGTATATGCCAAATGACCAATGGAATATGAATCTTCGTCTGCGGGCAAGAGAGAAAGCCAAACGCGGGACATATAGTGTACGTTATCAGTTCAATTGGTCGGATAGCGGCTGGCGGCTGCGGACGCAAGCCGATGCCAATATGGTTTGCGATAGTGTGCGGGCATTCTCGTGGGGTGTAAGCATATACCAGGACGTGCAATATACGTTTGCAGCCCTGCCGCTTACGATACAAGTGCGATTGCAGGGGTTTGATGTCCGTAATTGGAATAATAGGATCTATAATTATGAGAATGACGTGTTGTATGGCTATTCCGTTCCTGCAGTCTATGGGCGCGGCGGAAGAGCCTATATTAATCTGCGCTGGCAGATTATCAAACAGTTAGGGCTGTACCTGCGTGTGAGCGAAACGGTCTATGGCAAAGAGTGGCGTGTGTCTCGGTCTTTGGCTGCGGCTACTCGAACCGATGTGCATCTGCTCTTGCGGGCAACGCTGTAAATCAGTCGAATAGTTCCATCAAAACATCAAGAGAACGGGGAGACTGCCAGTCGTCTATCTGGTCGGCGAAGTAGTTGCAGAGGGCTTGCAGTTGCCGTTGCCGCTCCTGACGGGAAACGGGGATTTGCAGCAATTCGGGGTGGGTCTCGGCATCAATACCAAAGCCCATCCGGGAAGCCAAACCGACCAAAAAGCGGATATGCAGGTTCTCGGGTTCGGATGTGGTGTCCAATTCCCGCGCAATGGCAGCAAGATAGTCGAACAGAGCAGAGTCTTCCATCGGGTGGCGCAGGGTGCGGAACAGCACTTCGGCAATAAAGATGGCTACGCTCTGCCGCTTGAGGTCGGTAGGCGTCCGGCGGGGAATATAGACAAGCCGTGCCTGCCGAAGGGTCTGGAACTGCCGGTTGGATTGTGTGTCGGCAGTCAGTTCCACCAGCGAAAGCGGGGCGTATTGTGCAGCACTTTTTTTCCTGCCGAGACCGTACACCATATAGTTCACGCGCCCGCCCGCGCACGTGAAAGCGTGGAGGATATGCGCCTTGTCGCTATACGGTTGCAGATTGAGTACGATGGCTTCGGTGGTGGTGAGCATACGGAAAGCAGATTATACCTGCAAAAGTACAACAAAAAAACGAAATAAAGGCTATCTGTATGAAAAAATACGGTAAAAGTTTTGCTATATCGAAAAAAAGCAGTAATTTTGCAGTCGCTTTTCGTCTAACGGCTAAGACGGAACGGATAGATGTATATATAGAACCCGCCCTACAAGGTGTTTCGCAGGGGATTGCGAGATAGTTTGGATTGGGCACAAATCGGATAAATAGAGATGAAACGTACATTCCAACCCTCACAACGCAAGCGTCGTAACAAACACGGTTTCCGCGAGAGAATGGCTACCGCTAACGGTCGCCGCGTATTGGCTGCCCGTCGTGCTCACGGTCGTAAGAAACTGACCGTTGCTGACGAAGGTCGCCACAAGTATTAATTAGATAGATTTTCTAATTTAATACATACCAATACAGGGAAAAGAGACCGTGTCTCCTTTCCCTTATTTTGTACTTATTGGAACGGAAAACCTCAAGAACCTCCCCTACCCCTTCCTCCGGAGGAGGGGAATGTAGAGCGGATCAAATCAAATAGGCTATCCACAGGCTAGCATCAGGGAAAGGACAGGGAAAAGTTAATGCGCAATGCACAATGCGTAATTAAGGGGGTATGTTAATTATTAATTGTTAATTAGAATTATGGAATCAACAAGACAACACAAGATTGCTCGTCTGATACAGAAGGATTTGAGCGACATCTTTTTGCGCTATGCGCGTACACTCGGCGGAACCCTCATCTCGGTAAGCGAGGTGCGTGTGTCGCCCGATCTGGCGATTGCGCACATATATCTGTCCATCTTTCCGCAAGACAAAGTAGCGGCAACGATGGAGAAAATTGAGGAGAACAAGGGCAAATTCCGCGGTGAGATGGGGACGCTGGAGCGTCATCAGTTGCGTATCATTCCCGAACTGAATTTTCATATCGACGAAACCATCAATCGTATGGAGCGTATTGACGAACTGCTTCATAGCGATACGCATCTCCATGACAATGAGCCGAATGTGTAACGCGTGAACCGGTTGGAGAGACATATAGCATGGCGGTACCTGTTCTCGAAAAAGGGGCATAACGCCATCAACATCGTTTCGGGCGTGAGTGCCGCAGCGGTGTGTGTCGTTACGGCGGCTATGGTTTGCGTGCTGAGTGTGATGAATGGTTTCGGCAGTCTTGTGGAGCGTATGTTCTCAGAGTTCGACCCCGAGATACGCGTGGTAGCAACCGACGGCAAGTATTTCCGCACCGATACGCTGCCCGTGCAGCAACTGCGGGCATTGCCATGCGTGGAGACGGTGTCTGAGGTGGTGGAAGAGACGGCACTCGTGCGCTACAAGGAGCACCAGCAACCCGCACGGCTTATGGGCGTGGATACGCATTTCCGGGAAATCACACATATTGATTCTATCATCTCGGACGGCTGTTTCTTGGTGCACGACGGGGCATTCGACCGCTGCGTGATGGGGCGCGGACTGGCATCGCAACTCGGTATGAACGCACATTTTGTGGGGGGCGTGCATCTGTATGCGCCTAAGCGCACGGAGCGGGTGAATATGCTACGCCCCGACGAGAGTTTCTGCCACGAGGTATGCTTTATTGCGGGTACGTTTGCCGTCAATCAGGTGCAGTACGACGACCAACTGCTGCTGGTCTCGCTGCCGTTGGCAAGGCGTATCTTTCAGTACGATTCGCTGACGGTTACATCGCTCAGTCTGCGCCTGCAACCGGGTACGAATATGCGGCAAGCCAAACGGCAGATGGCGGCGGTGTTGGGCGACGGCTATGCCGTGCAAGACCGCTATGAACAACAGGCGGATTTCTTCCGAATCCTGAAAATTGAGAAACTGCTCACGGCGTTGCTTATGGCGTTTATCCTGCTCATTGCGTGCTTCAATGTCATCGGCTCGCTCTCGATGCTCATCATCGACAAGCGGGAAGATATACGCATCCTTAGCAATCTCGGAGCTGACCAACAGACCATACGGCGGGTGTTTCTCTACGAGGGGTGGCTCATTAGCGGACTCGGGGCATTGCTCGGATTGCTGCTCGGTGTAGTGATATGTCTGCTGCAACAGCATTTCGGTTTCCTGAAATTAGGCAGCGGGGACGACTATGTGATTTCGGCATACCCCGTGCTGGTACAACCGACGGACATCCTCCTTGTGGCAGCGATTGTACTGCTGCTCGGGTTTGTGTCAGCGTGGTATCCCACAAGGAAACTAACAATTAATAATTAACATACCCACTTAATTATGCATTACGCATTATACATTGTGCATTATAAAGTCAGGTGGATGTCAGGTGGATGTCAGGTGGATAGGCTTTTTCTCACCTCTATCCTATAACTATCCTATAAGCATACTATAACAAAATCAATTACAATGAAGAGCCGGTTTCTTACCATATATCTTGTGTGTGTGTGTGCGCTGATGGCGTGCGGCGGAACCAATCAGCCGGACAAAAAAATATCGTATGCCACGGAGTTTACATCCTGCTATGTGGAGCAATACGGCAAGGCGTACGACAGCGTGCCGCACAATGTGTTTGCGCTCGACCTGTATTCCGACGGGCTTTCACTCGATTCGACACGACATATCGTCGGTACAGGTACCAATCTGTATATCAGTGATATATTTCTTGCGGATTCGCTCCTCGCAGTGGGTACATACCATAGCGACACCACTGCCGCCGTCCATACGTTCCTGCCCGGGCAGAACTTCGAGGGAACACCTACGGGGATATACCTGTTCTCGGTCGTTGAGTCTGCCAATGCGGGAGTGCAGGTGGTCGATTCGGGGCGTTTCGAGGTGAGTCTCACGCCCGATTCGCTATACGATATGCGCTTTACGCTCTACTATGGCAAGCAAACCTACGAGGGACATTTTGAGGGAGTGCTTAACTATTACGACCGGCGATGAACGAGAAGCAGAAAGACCCTATATACTCGGAATATCACGCTTATCTGCTTTTGGAGAGATCATACTCCCCTAATACGGTAACAGCCTACGAGTTCGATCTGGAGAAATATAAAAAGTATCTCTCCGATAATCAACTCGACCCGTTGCGTGTTACGTTTGACGACTTGCAGGAATTTGTTTTCCGGACCTTTAAGGAAATATCCAATGTGCGTACACAGGCTCGTCTCTTGGCTACACTGCACTCGTTCTACCGCTTCTTGCTATATCACAACTACATCGAAGCCGACCCTACCGAACTGCTTGAGGGACCGAAAAAAGAGATGCACCTGCCGCAGGTGCTGAGCGTGGAGGAAATAGACAGGCTGACGGCAGCGATTGACCTCTCGTCCAACGAGGGACACCGCAACCGCGCTATCATCGAGATGCTATATGGTAGCGGGCTGCGGGTGAGCGAACTGGTGAACCTCAAACTGTCGCAGATGTACCGCAAAGAGGGCTATATGGTCATCCTCGGCAAGGGCAGCAAACAACGGTTGGTGCCGATCTCGCCCGTGGCAGAGGAGTGGTTCGGCTATTGGATGCAAGACCGCAGTCATTGGACGATAGCCCCCGGTTGTGAGGATCTGGCTTTTCTCAATCGCCGCGGGAAGCAACTGACCCGTATGATGGTGTTTACTATCATTCGCCGCCTATGCGAGAAAGCGGGTATTGAGAAAATCGTCTCACCACACACTTTGCGCCATTCGTTTGCTACCCACCTCCTGCAAAACGGTGCCGACCTGCGTATTATCCAGCAACTCCTCGGGCACGAAGAACTCTCCACCACCGAGATCTATACCCACCTCGATGTGCAAGACCTCCGCAAAGCCATCCTCCAATACCACCCCGCCAACCGTAAACACAAATAAGAGTTGGTGCAGTATCCTCCAAACCTGAAAATAACGACTAATTACACGATAATTAACGTTTATACCCTGCTTGAAACGACTGCTTTGGATATGGCTTTGTGTGATGTGCTGCGCTGTGGGAATGGCGCAGGAGACGATCTTGGTGGGCGACATCCTCAATGAGCAGACGGGCGAACCGATAGCGGGGGCGAATATCTATTTTGCAGGAACGCACATAGGCACTTCGTCCGACGCAGGGGGCTCTTTTATGCTCCGCACCGACCTACCGCGCAAACGGACACTCGTCATCTCGGCGGTGGGCTACCATACGCAGCGTTACCCCATCGAACCCGGTACGATGGCGGGTATGCAGGTGGCATTGCGCGAGAAGACGGCACTCATAGAGGAGGTTATCGCCACTCCCGGTGAGAACCCCGCTCTGCCGCTTATCGCTGCCGTGAGGGCACACCGCGGGCAGAACGACCGCACGTTGCTTCCCGACCTGCAAACACCCGCAACCGATGTAACGGAACTATATATCAGTAATATACAGAAGCGGCACCTGCAACGCCACCTATGGCGCAGCCTGCAAACGGGGCTGCTGACGGGCGAGGACTCCACGTTCCTGCTACCCCTCTACCGCGCCGAACAGATGGTGTGTCTCCAAGGTACAGATTTTCTACCAATAGGCGAGAAAAAAGCACAGGCGTTGGTGCTGACGGCGGACGACTATTCCGCCTTGCTCACCACCACGGGCAATCTCAATTTCTATCAAAACTCCGTCTCTCTGCTCGGGCGTGCGTTCCTTTCGCCTTTGGCTTCGTCGGGCGCGACCTACTACCGCTACTATCTCATTGATTCCGTGCAGACTCCATCGGGCAAGACCTACACGGTGGATTTCCGCACCCGTAACCCGTTCTATGCCACGTTCAACGGTTCGATGCATATCGATTCCGCTACGCTGGCGGTCTCGCAGATAGAAGCCGCCGTACCTGCACAGACAAGTGTCAATTATCTGAGCAATCTGCATATAAGGCAATCTTTCGCCCCCAACCATACCCTGCAAAGCGAGGAAATCACTACCCTTTTGGACTTCGCCGTCAAAACAGATACTGCCCACATATTCCCGACGGTGCTGTTAAAGCATACAATGACCTCCCCAACCCCTCCAAAGGAGGGGCTGACAGAAATGGGTGAGCCGATACTGGAAGCCCCCTCTTTGAGGGGGTTGGGGGAGTCGGGGGTAGGTGCTGGGACAGGGTTGGACAGTCTCCCCCTTATCCGCACGGCGCGTTGGCTTGCCGCTATCATCACTACGGGCTATATCCCGACGGGTACGTGCGTGGACATAGGGCATATTGAGGAGATACTGCAGGTGAACCAACATGAGACGATGCATCTCGGTCTGCCTTTTCGCACCAACGAGAAACTCTGGCGCAATGTCTCGCTCGAGGCATCGGTGGGCTATGGTTTCCGCGACCAAGCATGGAAGGGACTCGGACGGGTGAATGTCAACCTGCCGACGCTGCGCCGCAATATCCTTTCGCTTGAATACCAAGACCACTATGTATGGACGGAGGTGGGCGATTTCTCGCGCCTGCTTAGGGAAAACAGTATCGGTTGGAAGAATATGGATTTCACCGCCTATGCTTTCGAGGCACTGCGCTCCAATCCCTGTGCACAGAACACCGCCGCTCGTCAGCGGCAGTTCCAACTCCGCACGGAGAACGATTGGACGGACAACCTCGAGACCACCCTCTATGCCCGCTTCGGTTGGATGGGCTATGGCAACCCGATGGCGGGCTACTATGCGATGCCCGACTACCGCTATCAGTCGCTCGGGGCAATCTGCCGTGTGGGCTTCAAGGAGCGCAAAGTGGATATGTATTTCCGCCGTGTGCATGTCTATAGCCGGTATCCTGTCCTGTATCTCGGGTTGGAGGCAGGCTCGTGGCAGACCGACCCGATGGCGCATTACCGTATGTACGGCAAACTCAATCTGCTCCTGCGCCAGCGGGTTAATCTCGGTATGGGCGGTTCGCTCGACTGGGCTTTGTCGGCAGGCATAGTACTGGGGCAGGTACCATATCCTATGTTGCATCATTTCGAGGGCAACCAGGGCTATGCCTACGATCCCTATCGCTTCACGCTGATGAACAATTATCAGTATGCTGCCGACCGCTATATCGCCCTCCATACCGAATGGAACGGGCAGGGTGTTCTTTTTAACCTGATCCCCGGTGTCCGCTATCTCCGCCTGCGCGAGTTGGTCAGTTTCAAACTCGCCTACGGCTACCTCTCCGACCGCAACAGCCCCGACCGTGCCGATTGGGCGGAAACTGCGTTGCCTGCACTCACGGGTACGCCTGTTCCTTATATAGAGATGGGGGTCGGTATAGGCAATATCCTCCGTATCGGCGACCTCTATTCCGTCTGGAGACTCACCAACCGCCACGACATGACCACGCCTCTCTGGGCATTGCGCTTTCGCTTGCACCTCGGTCTATGATGTGTCAATTTGCATTGTTTGTTGTGCTTTTGGTACTTTGTTTCTTGCATTTTGATACATTTTGTACATAAAAATCAACCCCATTGCCCTGGATTTTAGCCGTATTATTTGCATAGATAATATAGAATGTGTACCTTTGCAGCCCCACAATCAAAAGACTATGAAACATAGAAGTATATTTTGGCTTTTTCTCCTGCTTCTGCTCCCCGCTATGGCGTATGCCGATGTCTCGCCCGAGACACTGGCCAAGCGTGCCAAACGCAAGAATCTGACCATTCGCGAATGGAACACCGATGCCAAGGCGAAAACCCGCTGGCTCGACCATATTACCACCTACGACTCCCTCGGACGCAAGGTGGAGGAAATAGAATACGCCACCTATGGGCAGGTGCAGCGTATCACCATCGAGTACGATGCCGAGGGGTTTGTCTCCCGCGAGGTGGTTTATAACGGCAAGGACAAGCCCGTCCGTATCCGCAAGTACGAATACAACGACAACGGCACCAAGAAGAAGCAGTACAACTACCTGCCCAACGGCAAACTCTATTCGGTCAAAGTGTTTGAGTATGCTTTCAGCGATGACTGATATGACCCCTATCTCGCTTGCAGGGATGGAGAGCGTCAAACTGATGAATCGTATTGATACCAAGTTTGTCGCCCCCGCTCGTCTGTTGCCCGAGATATTGCACCTTGCACAGTCGGACTATTACATACAAGAGATTGACGGTCAGCGTCTTGCCGCCTACGACACTCTCTACTATGATACACCCGACTTGCAGATATACCTGCGCCACCACGACCGCCAACTGCACCGCCAGAAGATACGTATCCGCACCTATATCGACTCGCAGACAACCTTCCTGGAGGTGAAAAACAAGAGCAACAAAGGGCGCACCAAGAAGAAGCGTATCATAGTACATACCAACGACTTGCAAGATATAGACACCGCGCAGCGCGAGTGGCTTACCGGCAAATCATGGTACGACATCAGCACCTTGCAACCGCAACTCCACACCCGCTTCGAGCGTATCACCCTCGTCAATCGTGCCAAGACCGAACGCCTCACTATTGACACCGCACTCTGTTGGGAGAACGTACAGACAGAGCAGACAGCCGCTCTCGGTGATGCGGTAATCATCGAACTCAAGCGCGACGGCTATCAGCCCTCCGAGATGCTGGATATACTCCGCTCGTTGCGCATCAAACCGATGAAAATCAGCAAGTACTGTATCGGCACCGCCCTCACCGACCCTGCGGTAAAAAACAACCGCTTCCGCCCCAAACTGCGACAATTAGAAAAACTGACTTCCCCAACCCCTTCAGAGAGGGGGCTGATAGAAAGAAACACCCGATAATGTTTTTAATGGAACTTTAATGGGCTTTAATGGAGTCAAAAGAATAAAATAGAATAACTTAAACGGATAATAATATGGATGGCTTAATGGACACCAGCACAATCGGTCAGGTAACGGACACCATCGTCAACGCCCCCGAGTTCGACCCCTCTATCGCAGCGGAGTTCGCTGTGCCGATGCAGTCGGTTACCACCTTCCTCGGCGTGCCCCTGTTCGATGGCAGCAGTATTCTCAATATCCTTGTCCGCTTCCTGCTCAATTTAGCAGTGGCGTGGATATTGGGGCATTTCCTCTACTACCGCAAGTCGAAGCGCATGGACTACTACGTTACGTTCATGCTCTTTTCGGCAACGATGTTCCTGTTGCTCTGTATGCTCGACAACGTCAAACTGCAAATCGGCTTCGCCCTCGGTCTCTTCGCTATCTTCGGTATGATTCGTTACCGTACCGAGACTATCCCTATCCGCGAAATGACCTACCTCTTTGTCCTTATAGGGCTCAGCGTCATCAATGGTCTGGCTATGTCCGTCAGTTGGTCTGATCTCCTGCTGGTCAATATCCTCCTTCTCGGCGTGGCGGCGTTCTTCGAGAACTGGCGCGGACTCGCGCACCGCTCGCAGAAAATCGTCCTCTATGAGAAAATAGAGAATATCGTTCCTGAGCGCCACGCCGAACTCAAAGCCGACCTTGAGAAACGTCTCGGGCGACCCATCGAGTCCTTTGAGATAGGGCACGTCGATTTCCTCCGCGATGTCGCCTATATCAAGGTCTGTTATATGCTCCGAAAGGGCGAAACCAACACTATTGACTCCCAAATTAAACCACGATGAAACGACTGATTTACATAGCATTGGCAAGTATCTTTCTTGCCCCCGTAGCCGCAAAAGCCCAAGAGATTGTCAGCAGGGAAACCACTACCGAGCAGGTTGCCAAACTGCGTCTCGTAGCCTCCTACAACCGCTCCTTCAACCACGGACTGGGGCTGTCCATTGAGGAGGAACTGCGCACCTGCCTCGGCGGCACGTCTCCTGCGGAGTTCTCGCGCTCATACACCACATTATCGTTTGATTATGAGCCGATTCCCTACCTGAATATCGCCCTCGGCTATACCTTCAGACTCTATGGCAACAAAGGCTGGACTGACCCCAACGAGTACATCCGCCACCGTGTTTTCCTCAATCTCACGGGGCAGGTGAAAATCAACCGTTGGAAACTCTCCCTGCGTGAGCGGCTGCTGATGGACTGCCGCACCGACTCCGTCAACCCCAACGAGAAGAACGCCATCGACCTCACTATGCGCCACCGCCTGCAAGCCACCTATTCCATGTTCTCCAAGCCCCTGAAGTTCCACGTAGGTATCGAGTTTGCCAACTCCCTCAATGCGCCTACCGACTACTTAAATGCCTGCAGCACAACGCGGTACGGACAGTATATCACCCGCATTCGTCCCGAGGTGGGTATGCGCTGGCGTATCGACAAATGCAACAGCCTCTCGCTCTCCTACCGCTTCGACTATGGCTACGAGCGCGACATCAACATCAAGCGCAAGTCGGGCAACATCGAACTCACCAACCAGTACAAGTACAACCATCTCATCATCCTGTCCTACGAGTTTAATCATTGGTAAGTATATACGAAACTACCCTAAAAGATATTTACAAGCCATAAAATCAACAATTTAGCACGTTTCCAATTTTGGGCATTTTGATGGGTTATATACCACTTTACCCAAGGTTATATACGAAATCACCCAAGGTTATATACAAGATTACCCAACCTTATATACGAAATTACCCAAACATATATACAAGTTTGCCCCGATAGAAAAATTTTTTGCTCAACATAAATAGCACTATTACAATAAGTTAGGCACTGAGATTTAGTTCCCAGTGCCTTATTTTTGCCAAAAATTTTTTTGAACCAAAGTTTATATAACCAAGACAATTATTCACAATAAAAAATCTTGGGTTATGGCAAACTTCAATACTTTCAAAAGCATCAACGATTTGTTGAAGGCATTTCCTACTGAAAAGAGTTGCATCCGCTACTTGGAAAGGAAACTTTGGCCTAATGGAGAAATTGTATCTCCATATGACCCGACAAGTAAGGTGTACCGCAGAGGTGATGGTCTGTACCGCTGTAAGAATACAGGCAAGAACTTCAACATTAGAATAGGAACAATGTTTGAGGGAACAAAATTACCTCTCCGAACTTGGTTCACTGCTATATACCTTGTAACAAGTACAAAGAAGGCAGTTGCATCTACAACGTTAGCAAAACAACTTGGTGTTACTCAGAAAACCGCTTGGTTTCTTGAGCAACGCATCCGTCAGACCTTCAAGCAACCTAACAAGCCAACCGAAAAGTTGACGGGTGAGATTGAACTTGATGAGACTTTCGTTGGAGGCAAGAACAAGAATAGACATTGGAATAAGAAGGTTCCAAAGAGCAAGGGCAGATGTCATAAAGACAAGGTGCCTGTAATGGGCATGTTACAGCGTGGAGGCAAGGTCATTTGTAAGGTTGTAGAGACTACTGGTAAGAAACACCTCACTGCCCCTATAATGAAGAATATTGACCGCAGTGCTACTCTCTATATGGATGATTGGCAGGGATACAACACTGTACAGAAGGTTTACAAGTACACTGTAGTAGATCACGGACATAACATCTACGCAGTAGGTGGAGCATACACGAATACCATTGAACAGTTTTGGGGTAACTACTGCAAGCGTCCAATGATAGGTATCTATAACCACGTTGCAAAGAAACACCTACAAAGATACTTTGATGAGTTTGCATTCCGCTACAATACAAAAGATTGTACCAACGCTGAACGTTTCGCTGAAACAATTAAGGGTTGTCGCAAGCGTATTACTTGGAATAAATTAACCGCCTAAAATATGGAAAAGAAACTTATTAAAACTGATGTTAAGTTCTATCATCATGTATTATTATTCAACCCATTTAAGAAGGTTGAAGCAGGTGTTATAATACCTTATTTCAACTTGCTTCCTCAGATTGGTATTTGTTTAGATAGAACGTTTGAAATGTGTACAATAAAGATTGGATGGCTTAACCTTCAATTGTCCCTACACATTGAACTGATACGGACTTATAAATACATTGAGTTATGACACAAGAAGAATTAAACCTACTGAAACGTATGGTAGATGCTACCGAAAGGCAAGCAGAAGCAACTGAAAAGATTGCTGACCACCTCAGTACTATTGCTCATGTCCTACAGGATGGAAGAATAATTTTTGGCAAAGATACCGAAAATTAAACGTGGCAAAGTTTCTTTACTTAGCGAACAAACAAAAGTACACGATTATGGCTAAGCAAAAGAAAAAGAAACGCATGCCGATTGAAGACATGCCCCAGGAGTTCCTAAATGAAGAACGTGAACCAGTTGATTTCGATGCGCTGATGGATAGGGCAATCCTTCCTCAGCGCAAGAAGAAAAACAAAAAGCAGTAACCACATTTCTATGCCCTACGCAGTGCCGTTTATATCGGGATGGGTAAACTATCTGAAAACCGATTAAACGGCACTCTTAGTTGACTTACGGCACGAAACAAGCATTATTTAGGTCTTATATTCACATTCTTAAACTTTTTATTTGGTAGTATGAAAAATTTTCCGTAATTTTGCAAGCAAAATTCTCCTGATGGAGAAATGGTGACATATCGAAAGGTGCCTCACTTCTTGTGAAATCGCCAAGTTCCTAAAAGAATACACGAGGCACGGAGCAACCCATATACGTGGGCTGTTTATCCGTGCGTGTATTAAGGGTGTTTGGCGATACCTACAAGAGTGCAAGGGTGGCAGTCCACTTTTTCGTACTCAATAATTCATCCACTATGATTGCCGTGGAAACTTATAAAGAACTAAAAGATGAAAAGTCCAACGGCAAAAGCATTTCTTATTACTACAGTTTTCTTTGCTTGTTGTCTCATTATTCCTGTTGCAATAGTAATGATGACAGAGTCAGCAAGTCACATTGCTTCATTTAAGCATCATATCTTTGACGCTGATATTTGGTTACATTATGCACCGCCATTGCTTACTATGTATTTTATAACAGTAGCATTGTTAGAGTGGTCATTCAAACGCAAAATAAGGAAAGAGCGTGATGAGCAAGATAGACTTGAGCAGAAGCAAACACAAGCCAAGATGAACAAGGTGCTCGACATGCAGATGGCTGAACTTGAACGCAAGCAGAAGGAACTTGAAGAGCGTGAGAGGAAACTAAAAGAACAAGAAAGATATATGCCAAAATGATGTGAAGATGTATGCTATTGGCTTGGCTGATCAAATGGCAAAAAAGGACAGCGAAATGCTGTCCTTTTTCGTACTTAAAACCTACCGATTTAGGAAAATTATTGCAATTTCACCACAATATAGTTTCCATCAACCGAGTCAGTAGAAACATACAACTCACCATCAACAACTGCGGTTGTAAGCAATGATATGTTACCATAGGACTCAATGATAGTTGCGTTCATGCCCTCACACTCCTTTGGCAACTTTATTGCCTTTTTGCTGTTTGCCTTATGAGTGTGGATATAAGCCACATAGCAATCAGTATCTTTGTACCAAAAGCAATCATCGTTGTCATTGTCGCCAGGATTGTAGTAGGTGTAGTATGTGCTGAAATTCTCGATGAATGTAGTAGGCATGACGTTGTTAGCGAAATGAGAACCTTGAATCACCCTAAAATATGACTTGTTATGGTTCTCTACACTAACATTAAGAGTGTTAGTACCCTCTGGCATATACGCATTTCTTCTGCTGTCCATAGTCACACCCTTTACAAGAGACAAACCACAGCAAAAACCTATGAGTTTGTCATCATTGTCGGAGTTGTACAAGAAAGTGTATGTTCTATCAGCACACTTGTCCTTGTCCTTGAGATAAGTTGTGTTCCTCAAGAAACTCTTAGAACTTATCCCCGTATGGGAAATATACGGAACATCCGCAGTCTTTGAACGTGGTACGCAAACATAAGACTCATAATAGTCATCATTGATGTCAATTGCAAATAGTCCTTGTCCCTGGTTTGCTCCATACAGTTCAAACTGGAATGGTTCAAGAACATTCAGCATTGTATCATATCTGCATGAGTAGCCATGCCAACTGAATGACTGATTTATGTATAGCATGGTTGTATTATGCACTGGACTTGGAAACCATGTGTCTATCGTGAATGGGTTGAAGCATTGAGTTCCCTCCATTATTACAAAGTCATTGCAGTAATATGTACCACTTTCATTATTCTCGACACCATCAAACAAGAACTTGCGGTTCTTTGATTCGGCAATAGGTTTTATTTGAGTTGACGATACAGACTTAACTGCTATATCATCTGTATGTATAGCACCGCTTACATGGGTAAGTGTTGTGATTGTGGTACTCTCATTTGATACGCATTTCCAGTCACGTGTATATACACCATCGTAAGATGTTGTTCGTACTGTTGGCAATAGATACAACTGTGTGCTTGTTATCTTGCCGACAGTATATTGTCTGCCAGCATTATCCACCCAAATGGAGTTCACATCATCATCAGTAAGACTATGGTCAGCGGTCACAACTGGAATATGATAGCCATGCTGTGCGAACATATGCCACGGTGCATATATTGTATTGTAGATTGGTGCTGTAGAGTCACTCCATGAGTGTATAGTTACACCCTTGCTGTCATCCTCATCTACACCAACAAGTTGCGTGTAGTTGAATGTCATTGTTCCATTGCCATTCTCATGCATATAGATGATGAGGTCTTTTGTAGAACTGAAATTTGTCCTTATTGACACATCACCAGTAGAGGCATTTAATGTTACTTTCATTAACTTGTTATTGAAATTGACAGCCTTTGATATTTCCTTTATGCTGTCTTCAAGGTCAGATGATGAAACATATTCGTTATTTACCGATGACACATTTGCATATCCAACATATGCCAGTGCATAACTTTGGACAATAGTATCTGCACCGCTTGGAATTGTCAATTCTGCATTCTCGAATGTTGTGTTTGAACCATAGTAGTTTGTGTCATTTCCAAGATAAGTGTCTCCATTAAAGTAGCATATATGATAGATTTGAGTGCTATTACCAAATCTTCCGCTGAACGCATATTCCTTACCCTCCTCAATAGAGTATTTTCTAATACCAAAATACACATTAGTTTTTTTCTCTCCGCTGGTATTATAGAATACACCCTCTTCAGTTGATATTGGAGTTAGTTCCGTATATGTTTTCTTCTGTACAGCATTCCTCAACGCACTTACATCACCTATACTTTCAAGTTTTTCATTAATCTCCGTTGCACTCAACTTTGTTGCATATTTTGATATACTATACTTTGATGCTTGAGAAATAACGACATTTACCCACAGTTGTGTTGCAGATGCTGGTATCTTTATTGTACAGTCACTTACATCAACAACACCCCTAAATAATTTGTCTTGACTTATATAATTCCCATCTTCATCAAAATATGAAACCAAATAGAAGGAATATTCATTTGGTAAATAGCAATTAATACTATATATTTCGCCCTCACTAACCGCATACTTGTATATGCTCATATATGAGTTAGACTTTACATCACCACTGCTAACAAATGAACCACTTACTATTTCCGTAGGAATTGCACTTTCCCCGATACATGAGTTCTTCTCAAAGTCATTTGAAAGTGCTTCCAAGTCATCACTTGTTGATTGGATTTTTTCATCATACGACTTGAGTTCAGTTTCAAATGATTGAAATTTCTCATCAAAGTCAATATAGGTTTGTTCAATTGACTTTACTTCTGCCGCATTTGTAGATGCTGAACTTGCAGTGTTAACATTCATAACAATAGTGTCAGCACCGCTTGGAATGGTCAATTCTGCATCAGTATATGTTGTTCTTTCGGTAGTTGAACCTTTGTATATATCATTCCCGATGAATGTGTCTCCACTTAAATAACTGATAAAGTATATTGTTACATTTGGTCCAAAGTAACCCGAAAATTTGTATGACTTACCCTCTTCTATTGCATACTTTCTTATTCCAAATTCAGTATTAGTTTTAATAACCCCATTATGAATAAATACACCATCTTGTGTAGATGTAGGAGTCAATACAGTCTCCTTTGATTCGGTGATTGCATCCTTGTTCTCTTGTATTCTTTCACTTAATGTATCTGTTTCCTCAGTTAAAAGTGTTTCTAAGTCATCTTTTGTTGACTGTATTTTCTCATCATACGACTTGAATTTTTCATTAAAGTCAATATAGGTTTGTTCAATTGACTTAACATTATAATATCCAGAAACATAATAACTCAAGAACACATTCAAGACTATTGTATCAGCACCAGTTGGTATGGTTAATGTGGCATCGGTATATGAAGTAGTTTCTGATGAAGAACCTTTATATATGTCATTTCCGATGAATGTATCACCAGAGAAATATGATATATAATATATACCAGTTGAACTTGGAAACTTTCCACTAAACTTATACTTCTTCCCACTTTCGATAGAGTATTTTCTAATGCCAAACTTCTCATTAGTTTTTTTCTCTCCACTGGCATTATAGAATACACCATCTTCAGTTGATGTTGGAGTTAATACTGTTTCCTTTGATTCAGTGATTGCATCCTTGTTTTCGCTTGCTTCCTGGGCTAAATTGGTAAGAGCATCTTGAACATTCGTTGAAGTTAAAGCACCTGATGGGGTGAATGTAACATTCTCTGCCTTACCACCGATGTTTTCAAGTTCTTCCTTTCGGGTATCAGCAAGAGTATTTATATCATCTAATGCTGTTTCCTTGCCTGTATTGATTTCAGATGTCGCATCGCTGAGGAATTGTTGCATTTCCTCCATTGTGGAATTTATCATCATGGTAGTAGGAACTGTAACAGTTGACCACGATGACTTATCCCATAATAGTATAATAAGCAAAGCAGAATAAGCAGATGTTGAATCCACAGTAATAGCATTTCCATCTGCATCATGGAAATTCTCAAATGTTACTACATCATCCTTTGGACACGCAGCAATATAAACAGCATTGCTCGTGTTCGGTTGCACAGGTACAGTTGTACGCTCTGCTACACCCATAAGCGTTGAACCTGAAATAAGTTCAACACTACGGACATACTCAAGCAAAGACAAAGCGAACTCCTGATGTTGGGAAGGCATGATCTGCGTTCCCGCAACCCTTCCTGTCAGAGTTTCAATGATTTTTTGTTTTGTATCTAAATATCCCATAGTTATAATGATTTGATATTTTCCAACCTAATATCTGCGTCAATACAAAAAGCGACACCCGATTCACATCGAATGTCGCCAAGGATATTCTGATTACTGGTTTACCGCCAGTGTCTATACTTATAATTGTTTCTTATTTCCCTTGAAAGTCATAAGTATCCCGATACAGAACAGAATTAAACTCCAAACTGCGAACTGCCAAAACGGAATACTGAGAGTGTAATCGAACAAATCTTTTAACCATGTCATTTTATCAAACTCTTAAAGTATCTTTGAAACTCTTGTAATGAACTGAACTTACTATAATCGAACTTAATGCCCGATAGCATCTCAAACCTTTTAATGTCTAATAGTGATGTAAGAGCAAACTTGCTCTCCGTTTGCCCGTACAATGCCTTACTGCTGGTTTTCTCACTATGACACACGTCTGATAGGATATTCCATAGAAGGTTGGCAGAGACACAGTTTTCGGCACTCTCCGTGCCTTCTATCCTTTCCGCTGATAAGGTATGAAGCGGATGGTCATCCAAGTTCTTACTGCTGAAAACCTCATTAAAGCAGTTCTGTCCGTTTCTGCTCGCTGTAACGCTGATAGTTCCGTCAGTGTCCATTTTCTCTTGGATGATTGTTACTTGAATTCTTTCCATGTTTGTTTTCTTTTACGTTCAACATAAGATATTACTGAGCGTATAAACTTTGGGACAAAAGAAAAACGGACAGCCTTGTTATCGGTTGTCCGCTTATTCTTTGCCACGAAACTTTGATTTTATGGCTTGTAAATATCTTTTAGGGTAGTTTCGTATATACTCACCTAATCATTAAGGTAACATCTCCATATCAAGAGTAGGTGATTAGTAGGTGATTAGAAGGTGATTAGTAGGTGATTCTCGAATGAATACCGAATGAATACCGATTTTCCAAGCCGGGGA
>DKEG01000033.1 GCA_002452095.1 Bacteroidales bacterium UBA6828
CAAGGTCTATCGCCCGCGCTTCCAGTATGTTCTCGGACAACTCTATGAGCAGGAAGGCAATAAGCGCGAGGCAATAGAAGCATACAAGAAAGTCATACGTCTTGCCCCGCCTACCGATATGGAGTTCAATGCGCGCATACATATCGCCCAGTTGAGCGGCAAGTCCTCCCTCAAGCAGTTGCGCCGGATGGCACGGCAGAGCAAGTACAAAGACCAACTCGACCAAATATATGGCGCAATGGGCAATATCTACCTTGCGTCGGGCGATACGGCGAAAGCATTGGAGCATTACCGCCTCGCTGTTGACAACGCCACACAGGCAGGCTTGCAGAAAGCCGCAGTCTTGGTACGTATGGGGGATTTGTATTATGACCGGCGTGATTACGCCGATGCCCAGCCGTGCTACCGCGAGGCGGTTACTATCCTCACTCCTGAGAATGAACAGTTTGCACGCATACAGAAACGCTCCGAGGTATTGGACGAACTGATACAGGAATACAACACGGTGCAACTGCAGGACTCACTGCAACGCCTCAGTAGAATGACCGAACAGGAGCAGCGCAAAGTAGTAGAACAACTCATTGCCGACCTCATCAAAGCCGAAGAGGAATCAGCCGAGCAGGAAGCCTTGGCAGCCCGCGAAGCGGAGAACAACACCGGTTTGCAGAGCGTAAATACCTCCAATATGTTAGGTGGTGGCGGACAGAAAGGCGACTGGTATTTTTATAATGCGCAGTTACTACGGTCGGGCAAACAGGAGTTCGTTAAACAATGGGGAAACCGCCCGCTTGAGGATAACTGGCGTCGTCGTAGCAAGACGGTCTCCACACTCTTCCAAGATACGGAGAATACCGATGAAACCGGCGATATTGCCGACTCTACTATGGTTGCCGACAGCACCTTGGTACGTAAGAATACTCCCGAAACCGATACCCACAAACCGGAGTATTACTTACAGCAAATACCCCGTACAGAATCCGACATAGCACTATCCGACAGCCTGATACGTAGTGCACTTGTCAATATGGTATATACTTATCAGGACAAGATGGATGACCAACCCCTTGCCGATGAGACTTTTGCCGAACTATGCCGCCGCTTCCCGCATCACAGAGACCTGTTGGATTTGTATTATATGTACTATCTCAATGCCCTGCGCCACAACGATAAGGATGCACAGGACTATTATCGCAAGCAGATAATTGAACTGTACCCGGATACCAAGCAGGCATATATTGTCTCGCAACCCGACTATTTTGATAGACTCCGTCATCAGGCAATGGAGCAGGACTCGCTCTATGAAACCACTTATACGGCTTATACCAAGAGTGATTTTGCTGCAGTCAAAAAGAATAAACTTTATGTTGAGCAGAATTACCCACTTTCGCCGTTGATGCCGCGTTTCCTGTTCCTTAATGCTGTCGCTGTGGCACGCACCGACGGACAGCAGGCATTTGTCGCTGAACTGCAAGATATGGTCAGCCGTTACCCCGAGAGTGAACTCGGTGCTATGGCAAAGGATATGCTAGCTATGATGGGACAAGGGATGGAGAGCCAAAAAGGCGATGTATCGAGCAGTCTCAGCAGCCTGCGTGAGCAGATTGCACAAGCCGATGGCGAGCAGACCGACTCTATACCGGCATTTTCCGACGAGCGTAACGCACCGAGTGTAGTACTGCTGGTATTGCCTGTAGCAGACGAACAGGCTCTCAACCGTCTCCAATACGAGGTGGCATTGTTCAACTTCTCCCAGTTCCTAATACGCGACTTTGATATGCAGAAGATGCCTGTTCTCGGTACCGGTTGCGCCTTGCGCGTCAGCGGATTCGATAGTATGGATGAGGCAGAATGGTGGATAGGGTTGGTCGCTCAGAATGTCAACTTGACACAACTTCTCCAAGAAATGCACGTAGAGTTGATTCCGCTTACAGAACAGAACCTCCCGCATTATAAACCGAACTTGGAAAACTTGCAGAAATAAAAAAAGAGAGTGCAAAACTCTCTTTTTTGTCGGGATGACAAGATTCGAACTTGCGACCTCCGGTCCCCCAGACCGTTGCGCTACCGGACTGCGCCACATCCCGATGCTCTGATTTCTCAAAGGCGGGTGCAAAGGTACTGCTAAAAAATGAAATGTGCAAATTATTTTGCGTTTTATTGATGAAAATACATTGATTATGACAAAAAAATTCTATATAGAGACCTATGGCTGCCAAATGAACGTGGCGGATAGCGAGGTGGTTGCAGCCATTATGCAGACGGCGGATGCCGAGATGACTGATCAATGGGAGGATGCTGATATCATTCTGCTCAATACATGTTCCATTCGTGATAATGCCGAGCAGAAAGTGGTATCACGCCTCAGGGAACTGAAATCGCGCAAGGTACAGAGCCTGTCAGCGGTAGTGCAGGACGGACGCAAAGTAACCCTCGGTGTCATTGGTTGTATGGCAGAGCGTATGGGAGGTGAACTGATAGATAAATACGGTGTGGACTTTGTGGCAGGTCCCGATTCGTATATGGATATACCGAACCTGCTGGCACAATGCGAGATGGGGCAGAAAGCCATGAATGTGGAACTGAGCAAAACAGAGACCTATCACGAAGTACTGCCTGCCCGCATCGGCAAAACCATCAGCGGATTTGTCAGTATTATGCGCGGGTGCAACAATTTCTGCTCCTATTGTGTGGTGCCATACACCCGCGGGCGTGAGCGCAGCCGTGATGTAGAGAGTATTCTCAACGAGGTACGCGACCTGTGGCAGAAGGGTTATAAGGAGGTTACGCTCCTAGGTCAGAATGTCAATTCCTATCGCTTTCAACGGGAAAACGGTGAGACGGTGGACTTTGCTGACCTGCTCGAGATAGTGGCTGACACTGTACCCGAAATGCGTATCCGCTTCACGACCAGCCACCCGAAAGATATGTCGGATAAGACGCTTGAGACCATTGCACGTCATAAGAACCTTTGCCGTTTTATTCATTTGCCCGTACAGAGCGGTTCGAACAAGATTCTCAAACTGATGAACCGCAAATATACGCGCGAGTGGTACCTTGATCGTATCGCCGCTATCCGCCGTATTCTACCCGATGCTGCTATTGGTACAGACGTGTTCTGCGGTTTCCACGACGAGACCCTCGAGGACCATACAGAGACGCTCAGCCTGATGCGCGAGGTGGGCTTTGATACAGCGTTTATGTTCAAATACAGCGAGCGTCCCGGGACGTATGCACAGAAACACCTGCCTGACAATATATCCGAGGAAGAGAAAGTACGCCGTCTGAACGAGATTATTGCCCTCCAAAACGAACTTTCTTGGGCAAGCAACCGCCGCGAGATCGGTAAGACGGTAGAGGTATTGGTAGAGGGATTCTCCAAACGGAGCCACGAGGATATGTACGGACGCACTTCGCAATACAAAACGGTCGTCTTCCCGCGCGAAGGCAGACATATCGGAGAATTGGTAAATGTTACCATTCTGGAGGCAAGTGCTGCCACTTTGCGTGGAAAAATTGTAGAAAAATAGCGAAATACAGCATTTTTGGTTTTAAAATTTGCACGTATAAAAAAAAGGTCGTACCTTTGCACTCGAAAACAAATAAAATTTTCATAGTTAAGGTTTAGGTTTAATGGCAATAGGAGGCTGTGAAGTTTCCTATTGTTTTTTCACAAAAAACTAAACTTTGGATATTGAAAAAACATAGAAACATAAAAAACATAGAAAGCCGATAGTATTAACCTTTTAATATGTAAGTCTCGGAGTTATCCGAGCCTTTTTTTGTATGAAAAGCGAAGAACAAAAACAAGACAACCTGATACCGGATCTAACAGACCCGCAAGAGGCACGCAAAGCGTTTATTGTAACTGAGATATTGCAACGCAAGTACAATTAAAAGAATGATAGAAGAATAGAAAGATAGAATAATATAGAAATATAAATACATTAAGAATATGGCAGTAACATACATGACCGCAGAAGGTCTGCAAAAACTGAAGGATGAACTCCGCTTCTTGGAGAGTATAGAGCGTCCTCGCGTAATCGCTGCTATCGCAGAAGCGCGCGACAAAGGCGACTTGAGTGAAAATGCTGAATACGATGCAGCCAAAGAGGAGCAAGGTGTTCTCGAGAGCAAGATTGCTATGCTCAAAGGGAAAATAATGGACGCACGTATCATCGACCAAAGTCAGTTGAAAACCGATGAAGTACAGATACTTACCAAAGTGCGCGTACGCGTAAAGAAAACGGGTGCCGAGAAGGTATATCAACTCGTAACCGAGGGGGAAGCCAACATTATGGAGGGCAAGATAGCCGTTACTACACCTATTGCTAAAGGTCTGCTCGGTAAGAAAGTGGGAGATACGGTACAAGTACAGGTACCTGCCGGTACGATGGAGTTTGAGATATTGGAAATCAGTCTCTAATCTCCTGTCTAGCTGATCTTTTATTAACCATAAACAGGAACGAAGTATGACTATCTTCACAAAGATTATCAATGGAGAAATCCCGAGTTATAAGGTGGCAGAGGATGAGCACTACTATGCATTCTTGGATATCAATCCATTGGTAAAAGGGCACACATTGGTTATCCCCAAGTTAGCCGAACCCGAAGCAGACTATATCTTCGACTTGGACGATGATACTTTGTCCGGCTTGATGCTGTTTGCCAAGAAAGTGGCAAAAGGAATACAGCAGGCTATGGGCTGCAAGCGTGTGGGCGTAGCAGTATTGGGTATGGAGGTAAACCACGTACATATCCATTTGGTACCGCTCAACTCGGAGAAAGATATGCTCTTCACCAATCCCAAACTGAGCCTTCCTGCCGATGAGATGGCAGAGATTGCCAACTCAATTGCAGAGGCGATAGAGAAAGCATAGAATGATAGAACAATAAAATAACTGGTTGCCAGATCAAAATCGGGCAACCTTTTTTATTTCTTGTAGAAAAAGCAATAGAGGCAAGTCGGAACGAACATCGACCTGCCTCTATTGCTTGGATTTAACTTGACTGATTTGTTCCAAACGAGCCTGATATGTGTAGTTTTGCCATGCTGACCCTCCGGCAACGCCTACAGCATATCGGCTCGAAATGGAATTACGCTATAATGACAAGGCATTTCAGCCTCTCTGTTATTAACTTTTTCCGAGTACAAAGGTATAACAAAAAAGCGAAATAGGCAAGAAAAGTATGTGCACAAACGGGGGGGGGGTAAAATACTGATTATCAGTGTATTACTATATTTGATGTGCACAAAATCGGCATCGTAGCGATTTTGAAACATATAGACAAATATAGACAGGTGAAAAAAACGGTTTTGTTACTTGTTTCCCGCCATAGCCATACAGAGAAGCGTGTCGTATAGTGCCGGTGCTGTAGTACCTAATTTGTGGGCAATACGTTGCTTGAATGTGCGGATACCGGAAGTGGAGTAATATAGGTATGCTGCCATTTGTGCTGCGGAAATACCCTTGTAGAGTATGGTATAGACGCAGAACCGGATTTCCTTTTTTGATAGTTCTAATTGCTCCAATTGTCTTACAAGGTAGGCAAATGGCACTTGTGTATCACGTCTGAACAGGAGATAGTTGGTATTCCATTCTTTGCGTGGTACGTCGTATAGATTATGCAGCCGGTTGACTCCCGACAGGAACTCGCTCATTCTGTGTGCAGAAAGGCTCGCTGCATCGGCTCTGGCACGTGTAATCTGGTTGATTTCCTGTTTGTGTTCTTTTTCCTGACGTTGCAGTTGTTGCTCTTGTGCTTCAATGACTTTGTCTTTATTCTCGATACTCAGTTTCTGTTTCTTGTGTAGTATCATACTGACTGCCCAGAAGAAGAATGCAATTACCACTAAGATAGAAACGGCAATCTGCCAAGGCAGGAAAGGGTAGGGAGTATCAATATATCGCTTCAAAGTATCAATGGCTGCTCCATAGTGTCCTTCGTTCTCACGCAGAATTATAACGTTGCTATCGTTCAAAGACATAAAGTGGTTTAATACGGCAGTATCATTGTTGATTTGGGCTTGCCGGATAATAGTGCGATAGGCTTGTTCCAAGTAGGAGGGGTTGGCGGAGTGTTCTGCCACATAATAAGCATAATACAGCGTAGAATCCGTATGGTTTTGGGCATTATGTATTAGCATCCGCTGCGTATTGTAAAAACAGCGTTGCCCCTCGTAACTGGGATAACGGAAAGCACGTTCCAAGTAGACCAGAGCCGAATCGTATTGCTTCTGTTCATATAGGCAAACTCCACGCAACCCGACTACTCGTCCCATATAGGCACTATCGGGCTGAAATGCTGCTGCAAGGTGCCAGACACTGTCGGCTTCTTCCGGGCGGTTCAGTTCGAGAAGCGTACTGCACATATTGAGCAGACTGTGGGCATAAAACCAATCGTACCGGGTATTGCTGAGCAGGTCGGCGGCACGCCGGCAATAGACCAGTGCGATGTCGTCAGCCCGCTGGCGCATACAGATATATGCCATACAGGTATTGGCTCTGCCGCGGTGGAGATAGTCATCAGCCTGCAGTTGGTCGCAAGCAATGTAGCAATCGGCAGCCTCGCGTACGCAATTGAGACTATCGTCATAGATACGCCCGAGATAATAGTAGGCATTGGCAAGTGTGGTGCGTGCAAAGATGCGTCCGAGCGGGGTGTTTAGAGTAGAAATAACTCCGTTCAATGCGGTGGTATCTGTAAAAAAACACCCCTGTGCATCCAAACTGTCAACGTAGGCTATTGTAGAGTGTGCCTCCCGAAAAGAGGTGCAACTGGGTGTGCAAAAAACGGCTCCAAGCAAACAAACCGACAGGTAAAAGTGGTAATATATATAATGCAAAAAACGGTAATTCATAAGTAATAGGGGCAACAATGTACAAAGATACAACATCTTTTTTAATTATGCAAATTTAAGGTCTAATTTGTAAAATTATATTAGACAAGTATCCGAATGAAAGCCGACAATGGATATATGCATAGTAGAAAGTGCATATTATGCATAAAAACACTGCATAAAAACCGCTTATCCACCGCACTCGTTGCCGTAATTGGTATTATGAAGCATACATTGCATAAGATGCATATTTTTTGCATACTATACACAAAAACGGTTGCCTGACCGAACCGATAAAGCAACCATTTACTAAATCCGTTCTCCGTTTACAAGCGGCGGATGGAGAGAAGGCGGTGAGTATATTGCCCGTTGGGGTGGGCGGAGTCGGATTGCTCTACGGAGAATATACCCGTGGTGTCTATTCTCTCTATTTTGACACGTCCGGAGCAGTGAATGATACGTTCCTGATCGATAAGAATCCCCACGTGGGTTATCTTGTGTGCCGCTTGGTTTGTATCACTTTGTGGGGCGGTTTCGTCATAGTGGCAGAAAAATGCCAAATCGCCCGCTTTGGACGAGGAAAGGCGGCTTATCAACCGTCCTTGCGTCGCCTGCTCGGAGGCGTTTCGCAGAAGCGTATGCCCGAAAAGAGAGAGAATGGTCTGTGTAAAACCCGAACAGTCCATACCGAGTGCGTTCTTGCCGCCCCATAGGTAGGGGACATTGAGGAAGAAACGCATGGTTTGGAGCAGGTTCTGCTGTATCATCTCCAACGGCTTTTCTATCACCATACTCGTATCAATACGGAAACCGACACCAAGCACTGCGAAATGCCCGTCGTGGTAGTTGGTAAGCCGTGTGCCTGCGGTAAGCGGGATAGTTTGTCCGTTGTTCTCGCTGACGGCATATGCCATCGGAAAAGCCACATACGCAGCCGTCTTGAGGGCTGCGGAATGGGACTTGTATTCATCGGCAGAGAGGACGGCAATCATCTTCGCATCCACCCAGCCTGTTTGCCCGTCGAGTGCCAATTTCACCCGCATCCATCGGTGTTTTTGCTCCTCGATGGTGCATATTTCGCCGAAGAGCATCTGGGTCGTTTGCTCGCTTGTTTCGGACGCTTCCGCCCGCACGGGGACAATGCTATGTAGAGAGACGGCTTTCATTACCAGACTTCTTGCGGGGGAGTGGAGGTCGTCTTCGGATAGTCAATATTGTAGTGCAGACCGCGGCTCTCTTTGCGCTCGATAGCCTGGCGGGTGATGAGATAGCCTACATTGATCATATTGCGCAGTTCGCAGATGTCGCGCGTGGCTTTCACACGTTTGAACAGGTCTTCGGTCTCCTCGTAGAGCAGGTCAAGACGTTCCCACGCACGGCGCAGACGGAGGTTGGAGCGCACGATACCCACGTAGGTGGACATCACCTGCCCGACCTCTTTGACATCCTGCGCAATGAGAACGCGCTCCTCATTGGAAAGGGTACCTTCGTCGTTCCAGTCTGGTACTTGCTCGTTGAAACCGTAGTTTTCTATTATGCTGAGGCTGTGGCGTGCTGCCGCATCAGCGTAAACGACCGCCTCTATAAGTGAGTTGCTCGCCAGACGGTTGCCACCATGCAAGCCCGTACACGAACATTCGCCCACGGCATACAGACGATGGATAGACGACTCACCGTCCAGATTTACCTTGATACCGCCGCACATATAATGGGCACAAGGTGCAACGGGGATATACTGCTTGGTAATATCAATACCTATGCTCAGGCACTTGGCGTAGATATTCGGGAAATGGTGTTTGGTTTCCTCGGGGTCTTTGTGGGTAACATCAAGACAGACGTGGTCAAGACCGTGAATCTTCATCTCGTTATCTATGGCGCGGGCTACAATATCGCGCGGAGCCAACGACAGACGCGGGTCGTATTTCTGCATAAACTCCTCGCCGTTAGGCAGACGGAGAATGCCTCCGTAGCCGCGCATCGCCTCGGTAATCAGGTAGGCGGGATGGGTCTCACCGGGATGGAAGAGAGCCGTCGGGTGGAACTGGACAAATTCCATATCCTGCACTTTCCCTTTGGCGCGATAGACCATAGCGATACCGTCTCCGGTAGCGATATTGGGGTTGGTGGTGGTGGCATAGACAGCACCTGTTCCGCCCGTAGCCATCAGGGTAATACGGCTGAGATAGGTATCAATCTTGCCCGTCTCGGGATTGAGGATATACGCCCCATAGCACTCAATGTCGGGTGTGCGGCGTGTAACACGCATACCGAGATGGTGTTGCGTGATGATTTCCACCGCAAAATGGTTTTCCAGTACATCTATAAAGGGATTGTTGCGCACGGCTTCCATCAGTCCGCGCTGTATCTCCGCACCCGTGTCGTCGGCGTGGTGGAGAATACGGAACTCGGAGTGTCCGCCCTCGCGGTGAAGGTCGAAGCCGCCCTCGGCGTTCTTGTCGAAATTGACGCCCCAGTTGACGAGTTCCTGTATCTGGCGGGGAGCATTGCGCACCACCTGCTCTACCGCAGCGGGGTCGCTAAGCCAGTCGCCCGCCACCATAGTGTCGTGGATATGCTTTTCGAAATCATCCACCAGCAGGTTGGTAACCGAGGCAATACCGCCTTGTGCCTTTGCCGTATTGGCTTCGTCAAGTGTCGTCTTGCAGCAAAGCGCAATCCTATACTTCTGTGTACGCGCTACTTTCAGTGCGAAACTCATACCGGCAACTCCGCCGCCGATAATGAGAAAATCATATTTACGGGTCATTCCCTTAACATTTATTTTGGGCGCAAATTTACAGCAAAAATGCGATATACGCAATAGTCAGCGTGCTTTTCCGAGGGCAAAGACGCTAAACTCCGCCCCACGGCATACCTTCAGAGCCTTTATGCAGGCGCGGACGGTGCTGCCCGTGGTGATCAGGTCGTCCACAATCAGTATATGCTTGCGGTAGAGTTCCTCGGGGTGATTGACCGCAAAAACACCTTCTACGTTGATGGCGCGGTCTTTGGCTTTCTGGAGTGCCTGCTGCGGGTTGTTACGGATACGGCTGACGTGGGTGGTATCCACGGGAATACCTGTGGTTTCACTCAGTGCACGGGCTATCCATTCCGACTGGTTGTAGCCGCGTTCGCGAAGTCGCTTGGGGTGCAAGGGAATAGGAATAATCAGGTCAATATCCTCGAAGAAATCCGCCTGCATAAAGTCGTATGCGGCTTCGCGGGCAAGGTCGTAGGCAATACGCGGCTGCTCGTGGAATTTCATCTTGTGAATCACGTGCTGTATGTCTGCACCTTTGTCAAAGAAAAGGAACGCTGCAGCCCGTTGAAAGCGGGGCAAATCGCAGAACAGTTCTTCTGTCATATTGCCTCGTAGAGCACATTGTTCGGTGCGTGGCAGACGGTGTATGCACTTAGGACACATAGTGATAGTCTCGTCCTCCAGCAAATCACCGCACATTGCACAGCAATGCGGATAGAAAAGCGATAGCAGAGAGTGAAAAAGCGGCGCATTCATCGTAGTTTCTCTACGCGGGAGGCATCAAGACGCAAAAAGATAAACAGCAGGATGGTGAAACCCCATAGCGAACTGCCGCCGTAACTGAAGAACGGCAACGGAATACCTATCACAGGCAACAGCCCGAGCACCATACCGACATTGATGGTAAGGTGCAAGAGAAATATCGATGCTACCGAATAACCATAAATCCGGCTGAATGTGTCTCGCTGGCGCTCTGCCAATGAGATAAGACGCAGGATAAAACAGAGATACAGCAATAGTACACCCACCGATCCGACAAAGCCCCATTCTTCGCCTACGGTGCAGAATATGAAGTCGGTATCCTGTTCGGGTACGAACTGCAGTTTGGTCTGTGTGCCTTTCAGGTAACCTTTGCCTATGAAACCGCCCGAACCGATGGCAATACGTGCTTGGTTGACATTGTAGCCTGCTCCTGTCGGGTCTTTTTTCATACCGAACAGCACCTCAATACGCACCCGCTGGTGAGGTTGCAGCACACGGGTGAACACGAAATCGCAGGCGTGGGTAAAGCCGATACAGCATATCGTAAACAGAGCCACAAGCAACAGTTTGTAGTGGCGCAGATACACACTTACTGCTATGGTGTAAATCGTCAGCAATGCCGCTACGCCGACCGACAGCCAATTGAAATTGACAGGCAGCCATATATTAACCAAAGCCCCTATACCAAATATCACTGCGGCACAGCCTACCAATATCAGCGGTTCCCATTTGAAGCGGTTCTCTTTGTGCAGGAAGAATATCTCTACAGCGCAAATAAGCAGCATACACGACAATATTCCCACATTGCCTGTACCATATGGCAGCGGCACACCGCCGAAACGGATACTGATGATAAACAACGCTACTGCCGCCACACCGCACCACAACACATATCCGCTCATTCCTTGCCGGTAAAATACAAGTAGGAAGGCCGCAAAAACAAGCGCGGAACCCGTCTCTTTCTGCAGCACCATAATAGTGAATACCGGGATACCTATCAGTGCAAAAGGCACCACCAGATCGCGCCATGTGCGCACCTGATAGCCGTAGCGTCCCATATATTTGGCTATTGCCAATGCGGTTATACACTTCGCAAACTCGGCGGGTTGCAGGCTCACAGGACCGATAGTCAGCCACGATAGCGACCCTTTGATGTCGTGTGCCAGAAAAGGTGTCGCCAGCAGCAGCAGGAGCATCAAACCATAGAGTATATATCCCAATATATCATAGGTCTTGTAGTCAATCAACAGCAGTACACCGCCCAACACAAGCGAACCCAATATCCATACAAACTGCTTGCCTGCACGGTTGCCGAAATCGAATATACTCGTTTGGTCGAATGTGTAACTCGCCCCATAGATATTCAGCCAGCCGAAGACGACCAGCACCAGAAACATGCCGATAGTCGCCCAGTCCAAATTGTGCAATATGTTACCGCTTCTTGAGGCTCTCATTTTGTCAGTACTGCATTGGATATTCGTTTCTTCAGGTCGGTGTGCTTGATTCCGCCAGTGATGTATTGTTCCATCATCAGACTGGCAACAGGTGCCGCCCATGTGGCGCCGAAACCCGCGTTCTCCACAATCACCGCCACCGCTATCTGCGGGCTGTCCATCGGTGCAAAACCGATGAATATGGCATGGTCTTTGCCGTGCGGGTTCTGTGCCGTACCGGTCTTACCGCATGTCTCCACACCATCTATTGGGTAGTGCCGTCCAGTCCCGTAAACCATCACGTGGTGCATACCTTCTTTCACTATCTCGAAATGTTTTTTCTCTATCGGCAGGATATGTTTCTCCGCTTTCATCGAGTCGTTGCGGTTCAAGTGTGGCGTGATGAAATACCCCTCATTTGCAATGGCTGCGGCTTGGTTTGCTAACTGAAGCGGGGTAACTAGCAATTCACCCTGCCCGATACTCAGCGAGCGTATCGTGATGGCTTTCCAGCCTGTCTTGCCGTAGTAGTGATCGAAGAATTTGATAGACGGTACATTGCCTTTCGACTGTCCGCCTATGTCCGTATGCTCAAACGCCTGCCCCAACCCGAACTGCATCACATCGTCCCGCCATAGTTGGTAGCGGTTGCGGAAATCCTCGTTATCTTTGCCGTAGCCGTCTTTCTGAAGCATATCACGGAAAGCACACCAGAAATACGGATTGCAACTCTGCTCTATCGCCTTTACCAACGACACAGGACTGCCGTGGTGGTGTGTACATTTGATAGGTGTCGAGCCGGGACCGTTGCACGGATACAGCGTACTGGGCGTAATAGCCCCTTCTTGCAGACATACCAATGCCTGCAAGGTCTTGAAGGTAGAACCTGGCGGGTAAGTCGCCTGCGTGGCACGGTTCAGCAATGGCTTGCTCTTGTCGTGTAGCAGGGCATTATAGTTCGCGGAACGTTTCTTGCCCACTAGCATTTTCGGGTCCCATGTCGGATTGGATGCCAAAGCCAGTATCTCGCCCGTAGCAGGCTCTATCGCCACCACGCTGCCGATCTTGTTCTGCAGCAGTTCCTCCGCTAATATCTGCAACTGAATATCCAATGTCAGCGTCAGGTCCTTCCCCGCTTGGGCGGGGCGGTCTAATGCACCATTGTGATAACTGCCCTGTATGCGTCCGCGCGAATCGCGCATCAGCACCTCCACACCTTTCTCACCGCGCAGGTCTGACTCGTAAGTTTGCTCGATTCCATCGCGCCCGGAATAGTCCCCGCGGGCATAATACGGGTCCCCGTCAATATCGTTCTGACTCACTTCCCCCACGCTGCCCAATACGTGTGCAGCGGCATGGTAGGTATAGTCGCGCAGCGTCCGCTTCCGGATATACATACCGGGGTACAGGAAAGACGACTCTTGTAGCGTGGCTATGTCCTCTTTCTTCAACTGGCTCATAAACACCTGCGGCGTGTATGGGGAATAACCACGGTTATTCCGGCTGTCTTTGATTTCGGTGATGCGTGTGTCAAACTCTTCGCGGTCAATAAGCAGCGACTGGCAGAATGCCGTCGTGTCGAAACCGTTGCGCATCTCGCGCATAATCAGCGTTACCTCGTAAATAGGTTGGTTGAATACCAACAATTCCCCGTTGCGGTCGTATATCAGTCCGCGCGACGGGTAAATCGTCTGGCGTACCAATGCATTGCTGTCGGCTTGCTCGTTGGTGGATTTGTCCACTATCTGCAGCGCAAACAGGCGAATGATATACACCAGCACTATCGCTATGGCAATACCGCTGATGACAAACCGACGCTTATAGTACTTGTCGTTGATCATCTGTTTCTGAGCAAATCACCCCCGATAATGAGTATAATACTGACAACCGAACTGACGACCACCTCCAGAAGCGTGAACCAAAAATGCTGCACGCTCCAAGCGGTTAGGAAGAATACCATTGTATGATGCAGAAGCACAAGCAGAATCGTATATTTGACGAAATTGACCACACCTATGCTGCGCACGTCTATCTCGTCCGTCAGTCGCTCCCTGTCGCTTACGTATGCGCCTATTAGGTATGGTCGCACGTACATCAGCATAATACATGCCGCTATATGCACGCCAAGCGAGTTGCAGAATATATCCGGTATCAGCCCCGCCACACCGCCAATCAGCATATCTGCCCACCGCGGAAGGGTAATCGGCATAACCAACAGGCTGAAGATGTAGATGTATGGATGGCACACACCAAGAAACTGCAGATTGTTAATCAGCAGTACCTGCAGCAAGAGCAGCAGCAGGAAACGTCCTGTTTGCTTAATCCAAATCATGCGTCAGTGTCTCTATCTCGTCCAAATCGTCGTTTTCTATCACCTCCACATACTTCAGTCGGCGGAAGTTCGTCGCCAGCCGCACACGTATCGTGTAGTACGAATCGCCCTCGCCCAACTCGGCGTCTTCCACAATACCGACGGGAATATCTGCGGGAAAGATCGGACTCAGTCCGCTCGTTACAATCGTGTCGCCCCGGTTCACCTGTATATGGGTCGCCACGTCGGACAGTTGTGCAAAACGCGGGTCGCGCCCGTCCCATACGAGTGTGCCGACATAGTCGTTTTTCGCAAAGCGGCAACTCAGGTTCGTGTGCGTGTTGATAATCGGCAGTACCACAGAGTATTTGCCTCCTACCGTCCGCACAATACCCACTACGCCGTCTTGGTTGCGCACACCCATACCTATACGCACCCCGTCCCGTTCACCGCGGTTGATGGTCATATAGTTGTGCTGCTGCGTGGTGGTCATCTGTACCACCTTGGCGGACAGATAACGCACGTCGTATTGCGCAAACCGATAGACAGAGTCCGTCTGTACGTTCTCTTGCAGGTTCTCCAACTCGTTCAGGCGGTTGCGGAGCCGCACGTTCTCTTCTGCCAGTTCTGCATTCTGCGTACGCAAACCGAAATAACCCGTTATCTCGCTCACTACCTTGTAGTTCCACGCCACAACGCGGTTCGCCGTGCTCAGCACACTGCTCTGCGGGTACAGGTTGTTATGCACTATCAGCAAAAAAGCAACAACTTCCAATAGTATGAATACCAGGAAGTTGCTGTATCGTTCTATAAATCTAAGCAGGTTGTGCATACCTACCTGTTCCGCCCGTTAGCGGATAAGGAATCCGAAATGATTTACGTTTTTTAGGGCTATACCCGTTCCGCGTGCCACTGCCAATAGCGGGTCGTCTGCTACGTGGAACTGTATTGTTATCTTGTCGGTCAGTCGCTTTGCCAAACCGTGCAGCAGTGCGCCGCCACCCGCCAGATAGATACCGTTCTTTACGATGTCGGCGTACAACTCGGGCGGAGTCGCCTCCAATGCTTGCAGGATAGCACTCTCTATCTTCGATATACTCTTCTCCAAGCAGTGTGCAATCTCTTGATAACCAACCGGCACAGACATCGGCAGTGCCGTTACTTTGTTCGGACCGATCACTACATAATCCTCCGGTGCGTCTTCCAACTCGGGCAAAGCCGAACCGACCTGTATCTTGATACGCTCCGCCGTCGGTTCGTCAATCTTCAGGTTGTGCATACGGCTCATATACTCAATGATGTCCTGGTTGAAATCGTCGCCTGCCACTTTGATACTCCGGTTGCTGACGATACCGCCCAATGAGATAACGGCAATCTCCGTCGTACCGCCGCCTATGTCCACAATCATACAGCCGGTCGGGCTCTCCACATCGATACCAATACCGATAGCCGCTGCCATAGGCTCGAAGATCATATATACGTCGCGCCCGCCTGCATGCTCCGAACTGTCGCGCACGGCACGTATCTCCACCTCGGTGCAACCCGACGGAATACCTACCACCATACGAATACTCGGTGTGAAAAGGCGTGTCTGTTTCGGTATCATACGTATCATCCCGCGTATCATCATCTCGCATGCGTAGAAATCGGCTATCACACCTTCTTTCAG
The DNA here is from genome assembly GCA_002452095.1 of Bacteroidales bacterium UBA6828. Lineage (GTDB taxonomy): Bacteria > Bacteroidota > Bacteroidia > Bacteroidales > Paludibacteraceae > Colicola. The sequence goes on from DKEG01000033.1 coordinate 15,775, forward strand.
CGGGCGCACCGTCTTTACCATCATTCCCCCGCGACCGATCATCTGCTGTGCTTTACGCCCTACTGCCACACACTTGTTGTCCACCGTACTGATAGCCACTACCGACGGCTCGTTCACTACCACTTTGTCGCCGCACATAATCAGCGTATTGGCTGTTCCCAGGTCAATCGCCAACTCTTGCGTAAAAGAAAATAATCCCATTTCGTTCTATATTTCTATTTCTATCGTTCTATAGTATTTCTATATCAAAGTCAGGTGGATGTCAGGAGGATGTCGGGTGGATAACTATATTAACATTGTTCACTTCTCCATACTCTTACCCTGTGGTTTCCCTGTTCCTGCATAGTCTATCCTAAGCCTAATTCCTATACGCATCCTATAACAAATTCCCCGCCGTAGGCGAATAAGATTTATGGCAATTTATGGATGTAAGGCAAAAAGATTTATTTAGATTTCTTGCCCGCAAGGGCAAAGGATATTCTTTATAAACTCACCTGCCAATCCATAATACACCTAAAATTGCGCAAAGTTACAACAAAAAAACGAATTACGAAAGCCCCATACACTTTTTATATAAAAAAAAGAGTGATGCACATTTCTGCCATCACTCTTGCGCTCCCTCTAGGACTTGAACCTAGGACCCCCTGATTAACAGTCAGATGCTCTAACCGACTGAGCTAAGGAAGCATATTTTGCCACTCCCGAAACACATTCTTTTTCGAAAGCGGGTGCAAAATTACTGCTTTTTTTTGATATACCAAAGTTTTTTCCAAAAAAAATGCGTACCTTTGCAAAAATTTTCAATACACCATATCGAAAACGCCACAAACAATGAAAAAAGTACTGGGCTTGGGTAATGCTCTTACCGATATGCTCCTCCAGGTCTCCGAAGACGACCTGCGAGAATTAGGCTTCCCCAAGGGGAGTATGAACCTGATCTCTATGGAGCAGGCGGAACAGATACAGATGCGCTTTGCGTCCGTGCGCAAACACATGGTTGCGGGAGGTAGTGCCAGCAATGCCATCAACACCATTGCCGCACTCGGAGGGAAAGCCGCTTTCATCGGCAAAATCGGCAACGACGAAGTGGGCGACTTCTACCGCGAGGATATGCTCAAAAACAACGTCAAACCCATTCTCCTCACCTCCGACAAAGAGATGTCCGGTTGCAGTATCGTCCTTATCACCCCGGACGGAGAGCGCACTTTTGCCACCTATCTCGGTGCGGCGTCCGAGATGCAAGCCGATGATATCCGGAAAGAAGCCTTCCTCGGCTACGACATTTTCCATATCGAGGGCTACCTCGTCCAGAACCATGCCCTCATCGAGAAAGCCATACGTCTGGCGAAGGAGTCGGGCTGTATGGTCTCCCTCGATCTGGCGAGTTACAACGTGGTCAATGAGAACCATCTCTTCCTCAAAGAACTCATCCGCCAGTACGTGGACATCGTCTTTGCCAACGAGGACGAATCCTTTGCCTACACCCACCTCAACCCCGAGGAATCAGTGGCGAAGATTGCCGAGCAGTGCGACATCGCCGTCGTCAAGGTGGGCAAACGTGGCTCCTATGTGCAGCAGGGAAGCCAACGATACCACATCGGTGCCATCACTACCAATTGTACCGACTCTACCGGTGCGGGCGACCTCTACGCGGGCGGCTTCCTCCACGCCTTGAGCGACGGCTTCGACATCCGCCGTTGCGGCGAGATAGGCACCATTGCCGCCGGGCGGGTCGTTGAGATTGTCGGTACCAAACTCTCCGAGGAAACATGGGACGAAATACGACGTATCTGCGCCCTCTATCGCGGCTTTATGATGAAATACAACAACTGATATGAAACGTGTCCTCTATATTGTCTATCAGTATCTTGTCGCGATACCTGTTTTGATAGTGCTGACCATCTTTACAGCCCTATTCACTATGCTTCTCTGCCCGTGGCGTAACTCCCGTTTCGTACATGCTGAGCAGGCGTTCTGGTCGCGTTCTTTCTGCTACCTGATGTTCCTGCCCGTACGAGTGGACGGCTTGGAGAATATCCGCCCGGGGCAGTCCTATGTCTTCGTGGCGAACCACCAGTCGATATTCGATGTGTTTGTCATCTATGGTTGGCTGCCGGTTGTCTTCAAGTGGCTGATGAAAGCCGAGTTGCGCAAAGTCCCTTTCGTCGGACTTGCCTGCAAAGCAGCAGGGCATATCTTCGTTGACCGCAAGAATGCCCGTGCCTCGGTCGAGAGCATTGCCGAGATCGAGAAACAACTTAAAGACGGTGTCTCTACCGTTATCTTCCCCGAGGGAACACGTTCCAATGACGGGCAGTTGGGACGCTTCAAACGCGGTGCATTCCAGATTGCGCTCGACCTCTCCCTGCCCGTTATACCTATCTCCCTGTCAGGCTGCTACGAGGCAATGAACCGCAATGCCAAAACCGTTACATGGCACCCGATTCATATGCACGTCGGCAAACCTATTGACCTCTCCCTATTCCCAAAAGACGACCCCGCTGCGGCTATCGATGCCGTCCGCACAGCCGTCGCCGAGGGCATAGACAAATAATTCATAATTCATAATTACGTATGTATTCCGACCCCAAAGATTGTCTGTATTGCCAAAACAATCAGACCCAAAAAGACCTGATGATTGAGATTGCGCACCTGCGTGTCTCGCGTGCGTTCCTCTTCAAGGAGCAGACCTACCACGGCCGTTGCCTTGTGGCGTATGACCATCATGTCAACGACCTCAACGAGTTGTCCGACGACGAGCGTAATGCCTTTATGGCGGATGTGACGCAGGTTACCCGTGCTATGCAGACGCTCTTCCACCCCGAGAAGATCAACTATGGTGCTTTCTCCGACAAACTGAGCCACCTTCATTTCCACCTTGCGCCCAAGTACGTGGACGGTCCTGACTACGGCGGCACGTTCCGGATGAACCCCGGCAAAGTCTATCTCTCCGATGCCGAGTACACCGCTATGGTCGATGCCCTCCGTGCCGAACTTGCAAAAGGCTGATCTATGGCAGAGCGTTACGACAGAGAAGACCTGCAGGAGGCGGTGCGTGTCCTGCGGGAGGGCGGAGTCATCGTCTATCCTACCGACACCGTCTGGGGCATCGGCTGTGATGCCACCAACGAGGAGGCGGTGCGCAAGGTCTATGCCCTCAAACACCGCGAGGACACCAAGTCGATGCTCGTCCTGCTCGATGGCGCAGGCAAACTGCAAGGCTATGTGGAGCATGTCCCCGATGCTGCATGGGATCTACTGGAGTGTACTACGCAAGACCGTGATGCCGATGGGCAGCAACCCCGTCCTATGACCATCATCTACCCCGGTGCCAAGAACCTCGCCCCGAACCTTATCGCCGAAGACGGCAGTATCGGTATCCGTATCACTCAAGAGCCTTTCTCACGCGCCCTCTGCGAGCAACTCCATAGACCTGTAGTCTCTACATCGGCGAACATCAGCGGTGAGCCTACAGCGAAGAATTTCCGCCAAATATCGCAGGTCGTCTTGGACGCTGCCGACTATGTATGCCGTTACCGACGCAACGACGAAACCGAGAAATGCCCCAGCAGTATCATCAAACTCGGGCTCGACAACGAGATACAGATTATTCGCAAATGACACCCCACCGCCGCCAACAACTCATCTATCTCATTGCCGACATCATCTCCTCCGAGGTGGTGTGGCTTTGCTTTTTGTGGTTCCGTTGGCTGGTGTACGACGGTAAGGTCTTCGGCGTGGATACGGTGCTTATTCCGTCGTTCAGTTTCTACCCGCCTCTTATCGCCTATCCCATAGTCTGTATCTGTATCTATTATCTCTCCGGCTACTATCTCCGTCCGTTCCGTCGCCGTCTGTCGTCCGAGTTCTTCAAGACGGCTGTCTCGGCGGTCATCATCGGATTGATATTCTTTTTTATCATCATCATCGATGATCCGGTTGAGAACTACCGCCGTTACGTAGTATCTCTGCTGGTGCTGATCGCCTTGCAGTTCGTCCTCAGTTATATCCCCCGTCTGTGTATCACACTCTTTACCCGTTCCCGCCGTTCCCCGCTTCGGGTCTATACTATCCATAGCCTCGCCGAGGCACAGCGTATCCACCGCGGGGCGGTCGATGAGGTCATCGTCGATCTGCCCAAAACACACCCGGAGCGGACACTCTACGAGATTATCAATATCCTTTACCCGCTGGACATCGCCATCTCGGTCGTCCCACGGGTCTATGATATGCTTACGGGCGCAGCGCGTATCGGCGAGATTGAGGGGCAGCCCCTTGTCCGCATCACCGACCACAAGATGAGCGACTCTGCGCTTTGTATCAAGCGGGCTTTCGACATCGTCGCTTCGCTTCTGGCTATGCTCATCCTCTCCCCGCTTTATCTGCTCCTGTCTATCCTCGTCGCCGCTACCTCCCGCGGTCCGGTCATCTATTCCCAAGAGCGTATCGGACTCCATGGTAAACCATTCCGTATCCTCAAGTTCCGCACGATGTATCTCAATGCCGAACCCGATACACCCCTCTTGAGCAGCGACCACGACCCGCGCATCACACCCATCGGACATTTCCTGCGCAAGTACCGCCTCGACGAACTGCCGCAGATGTGGAACATCTTCCGCGGCGATATGTCCATCGTCGGTCCGCGCCCCGAAAGACGATATTTCATCAACCAAATCACACAAGAAGCACCCTACTATTGCCTGCTATATAAGATTCGTCCGGGACTCACCAGTTGGGGACCTATCCGCGTCGGATATACCGACACCATCGCCAAGATGGTCGACCGGCTCAACTATGACATTATATATATGGAGAATATGTCCATTCAGTTGGACTTGAAGATATTGTTTTTTACTATAGGAGTAATCTGTGATGGAAAAGGAAAATAAAAACAACCTCTCCTACGACGAGGCTATGGCACGTGTGGAAACGATTGTCAGACAACTTGAGCAGTCCGAAGCACTCAGTATGGACGAGTACCATACTCTCGCCACCGAGGCAAAAGACCTGCTCTCTTTCTGCCGCCGTCAGTTGGAGAAAGACCAATCCCTCTTCACCCAATCTGACTAATCCGCCTAATCAGTCCTATCGGACCCATTAGGCTCATCCGCCCTATTGGCAGAGAACTTTAATGGCTCTTTAATGGTCTTTAATGGAGCAAAAAAGAGAATAATTAACGGCTGATTAACGGCAATTAACGGAGAATTGTAATGCGTTAACGGGCAATTAATGGAGAATACAAGCCATTAACGGAACCCGCTCGGTATGGTTTTTGCTCCACCGCCCCTAAAAACACCTGTTATGAACACCAACCGCATACTCTGGGTCGACGACGAGATCGACCTTCTCGAACCCTATATCATCTATCTGCGCAGCAAAAACTACGACATCCTCACCGCCAACAACGGGCAGGATGCCATCGATATTTGCCAATCCGAGCCACTCGACATCGTCTTTCTCGACGAGAATATGCCCGGTCTCTCCGGACTCGAAACCCTCCAGGAAATAAAACGCCTCCGCCCCGACCTACCCGTCGTGATGATCACCAAGAGCGAGGAGGAACGCATCATGGAGCAGGCTATCGGCGAGAAAATAGCCGACTATCTCATCAAACCCGTCAATCCCGGTCAGATCCTACTCTGTCTCAAAAAGCATATCCACCGGCAAGCCATCGTCAGCGAGCATACCAACCAAACCTACCGCCAAGAGTTCGGAGACATCGCCTATATGATCGATACTGCGCAGACCCTCGACGAATGGATGGCTATCGAGCGCACCCTCACCAAGTGGGACCTCGACCTGCAGGACGTGGACTCCCCCATGCGCGAACTCCTGGATATGCAGCGCACACAGGCTAACACCGCTTTCGCCAAGTTTATCCAACGCCACTACGAGGACTGGTTCGCCCATTCGCAAGACCGACCGCTTATGTCCCCCGACATCTTCAAGCGCGTCCTCTTCCCCATGCTTGACAACGGCGAAAAGGTCTTTTTTATCGTCATCGACAATTTCCGATACGACCAGTGGAAGACCATCCAGCCCCTCCTCGCCGATTTCCTCACCGTTACCGACGAACGGCAGTACCTCTCTATCCTCCCCACCGCCACCCAGTACGCACGCAATGCCATCTTCTCCGGCTTGATGCCACTCCAAATACAGGAGATGTACCCCTCTCTCTGGGTGGAGGAAGACGATGACGAGGGTAAAAACCTCAACGAGAAAGACCTCATACAAACCCAACTCGACCGCTTCCGCCGACACGACACCTACTCCTATTTCAAGGTCAACGAGAGCGACTTCTGCGAGCGCGTCATCGCCCAACTCCGCTCGCTCCGTACCCCGCTCAACATCGTCGTACTCAATTTCATCGATATGCTCTCCCATTCCCGAACAGAGAGCCGGATGATGCGCGAACTCGCCAACGACGAAGCCGCCTACCGAAGCCTCACACTCAGTTGGTTCCGCCATGCGCCTACCTACGAACTCCTCCGCCGTATCGCCGAACTCGGATACAAGATCGTCATCACCACAGACCACGGCACAGTACGCGTCAAAAACCCAGTCCGGATCATCGGCGACAAAAATACCAATACCAACCTCCGCTACAAGGTCGGAAAAGCACTCAGTTGCGACAGCAAAAACGTCTTTGTCATCGACCAACCAAAGCGAGTCGGACTGCCATGCCCAAACGTAAGCAGCAGTTATATGTTCTGTACCGGAAACGATTTCTTCGGCTACCCAAACAACTTCAACTACTATGCCCAACACTACCGCAACACCTTCCAGCACGGAGGCATCTCTATCGAAGAAATGCTCATCCCACTCATCACCCTCGAACCCAAAAAATAACAACTAAAGAGTTAAAAGAAATAAACATACATCGTTGTAACAAGAGTAGGTGATTCGTTATAGGATGCGCATAGGATAGGCTTAGGATAGACCGACAATGACACCTCTTTCCTTTTAATTTCTTTAATTTCTCTTGCCGCTTGCGGCAAAGGAAATTTATATTAATGTCAGTTCGATATAATTAGGTGATATAAAATTTTATGGTTAATTAGTGATAATACGGCGTAGCCGTCCGTTTACAACCGACCGGATAATGCTTATTTGAATAATTTTTAAACATATTTGTCTAAAAAGCGCGGCGCGTGTTCGGATTCCCTGCAAGCAACGCGCAGTAGGGTGATGGTTGCGCCGCAAGACAAAGGTTTTTATAAGTTTTCGTTAATATGAAACAAAAAGGCAAATGGAAATGGCTCCTGCTATGCATACTCCTCGTATGCTTAGTCCTCCTGCTGCTGCCCTGCGTCTCCCACGGCTCCGGTGCCGACGAATCAGCCTATCCCCACCGGCTCCGGATCCTCACCTACAACACCCACCGTATGGGCAATTTCCAAAAAGCACCGCACAACCGCGTCATCCAATACCTCCTCCGTCAGGACGCCGATGTCATCTGCCTCCAGGAGGTCGAGGTCTATAAGGACAACCAATACCTCACCCTCGGCGAACTCAAAGGCGTCATGCGCGAGAAATACCCCTATTCCTACATCGATTTCTCCGTTTACAACAGCCGCCGCCAGTTCGGCAATGTCGTATTCTCCAAGTACCCGCTGGTCAATAAGCAGACTATCCGCTATCCCTCCCGTGCCAATATATCCAGCCGTTGCGACATCATCGTCGGTACCGATACCATCCGCCTTATCACCAACCACCTCGAGTCCAACCGCTTCGACAACCACGATTTTGCGGAAAACAACGGTCATACCAACGCCCTCAAAGAAACCGCCCACCGCCTCTCCGCCAAGTGGGAGACCGCCCGCCGCGCCCGCCGCGAGCAGGCACGATGCGTCCGCACCGAGATAGACGCCTCCCCCTATCCCGTCATCATCGTCGGCGATTTCAACGACATACCACTCTCATACACCTATTGGAAAATACGAGGCACCATGCGCGATGCTTTCCTCTGCTGCAGTTGGGGCAACCTCGGCTTCACCTATATCTACCACCACCTCGGTCTGCGTATCGACTATACCCTCTGTTCCCGCTCGCTCCACCCCGTCAGCAGTACCGTCGAGCGTGTCCGCCATTCCGACCACTACCCCCTCACCACCACCCTCGCTTGGTAATAAATACACAACAAGGGCCGCCCGACCTCCGTCAGACAGCCCTTGTAATAATGGGGTATGAAAATTACAGTATATCCATTTCTGTCAGCAGCATACAGGATATAATGTAATAGACATACAGATACGCAAAACTCTTGCAGTCGTCGTCTTTGCAGTATCGCAGTGTGATGATGAACGCCAGAAAAAACAGTATCTTCAGCAGTTTGATACCGAACAGGTTGATCAGCACGCCGCTGCTTGACAACCAACTTATGAATACTGTGGCGGTATAGACCACCGGCAGTATGGCACCCAACCACATATACAGGTCGTTCCAACCATTGTGCCGCCCTTTCCATAGCAAGACCACTACCGCTGCGATACTGCACGCCAGCATCGACCCTGCATAGTACGGAAATATCGTCTCCGGTTTGGCAAAACCCAACGTAACAAAGAAATATATCCCGCTCACTCCCGCCACTATATACGCCACCCGCGTCAGCGCATCCTTGCTGTGCTTGTAAACTACTTTACTCATAAATATGTTATTATTTATTATTTCAAATACCATAATTGTTTGCTGTGGTATGTAACACTCGCAAAAGCATTCAACTGGTCTTGCTCCACCTTTTTCAAAGCAGTCCTTCTTGTAGTACGAAGATAGTTGTTGGTGTAGTCTGTTAATTTGTCATCTGTTAATTTTGATATAGCCTTAAAATATCTTTTGTTTCCAACAAGCACCATAGGTGCTGCAGAGTAATATGTATTTTTGTTGTATTCTGTGGCTATCAGTTTCTGTTCCGATGTCAACTCCTTTTTTGTATAGGTTTCATATTGTCGTATTACTTCCTCTGCAATCATTTCTTTTGTTGCAGTTTGAAAAGGAAATCCCTTTGCTTCCATTTTTCGGATTATGATATTATGCATTTTTCCAATACTAACTGTGCTTTCTGTATTATCCAAGCGTAGTTTGTGCAATGTAGGTGGAAAAGGATCAGGATCGGAAAATAATTTCACATCTGAAAAGAACGCAAGATTTCCTATCTCGGTCAATGAACCCACAATGGCTCCTACTGCCATTCCTTCTAATCCTCCCAAACAGCCGGCAATGGCACCCATACCATCAGCAAAAACAACCTTTTCCAAATCTGTCCACCTGTCTTTTGCGGTATCGTTTGACATTACGGCTATCCCCGAATTGCTTATTCCAAACTCGGCATCCAATGAATCCAAAGAGGCAAAATACGCCTCCCATTCTTCCTCTAATCCGTAATCGGTTTCCGAACTGACAGCAATGTTCTGCTCATCGGAATGGTTCATAATAGGAGTTTCCAACTCCGAGGAACAGGATATCAAAAGCCCCATTGCGGATAGTATGCACATCTGCATACATAAAAATAACTGTTTCATACGTGTAAAAAAGTGTTTGTAAGTTTGTAATTAAAACAAGGTACCTGTTCGGTTGTGAATTCGACTGCAAAGGTACTGCCAATCTGCCAATCCTACAAGCGTACACCGTATGCAAATGCTATTCTTACACCGCTGATAATCAGCACACTACAAAATACACCGTATGCAAAATGCTCTATAAGAACAAAATTAACGATTAATGAACGGCAATTAACGAAGCCTTTTAACGGACATTAATGGAGAATATCAATGTCCCACGGGTATCGACACGGCTATCCGCACCAGCGTATCATACAGCCCCGCCGAGGTGGTCTGCAGTTTCTTGGCAATCCGCTGTTTGTAACTCCGTATCGCCGACCGGGCGTAGCATATATGATCCGCCACCTGCGGCAGGGGCATATCCGGATACAGCAGACAGAGTACGCAGAACGTGATCTCTTTTTCCGATAGCGACAACCCCTCCAGCCGCTCTGTCACAAACAGCAGCGGCTTATCGCATACCTGTTTCAATACGCTGAAATCGCTCCACGCCTTGTCGGGCAGCGGGTAGCGTTCCCGCAGTTCTGCTATGTTGTGCCTCAGTTCGGTCTCCCGTGCCCTGTCTGCCGAGTGTGCCATCGCTTCCATTTGCTGCGCCTGCGTCTGCAAGCACACCGATGACGATTGGTAGAAAGAAATGAAAAATACCGACAGAATGACTATCACCGTGGCAAACAGCCCTGTGCCGAACTGCCACGGAACAAACACCTCCCCTTTCGAGAGGTACTCCTCCAATACCCGCACCGCCATCGCCTGTTCCACTCCGTCGGCTTCAAACGCAGACATTAACGGCTGCCGGATGGCGTTCCCGCCGCCCAATTCCATTGCCCGCTCGGTATAGACGGCTGCCAACGAATCCGCACCGCCTTGCCGGCACATTTCCGCCATCTGCCGGTTGATCCGGCTGCGCAGAGAGGGCGCATCGGTCATATAGTAGTCGGCTTGCGTGTAGCACCAAGCCGCCCGCTCGTATTGTGCGGTATAGCCCCGATAATAATTCCCGAGATAGAAATAGGCTCTTGCCAGCGTGTTATGCCCCGACAGTTTCCCTATCGGGGTGTCAAAAGCCTCTACGGCACGCACCAATGCCAATGAATCGGTATAGATACTGTCCTGTTGCAGCAGAGTCTGCGCCTTGCCAAGCGTGATACGCGCCTTCTCCTGTGCAGGCAGGGCAATGCCGCAATACACCCCCGCCATACCCGCCAGCAGGAGTACATACAGCCACAACGTCCTGTTCCGCCAAACAGAGCGGAAAAACGGGAAAACTATATTTCGGACGGATAATTTAATGACCTTTAATGGGGAAAGGAACAATCTTCAACCGGGGCAACCGCATCAAACATTA
>DKEG01000019.1 GCA_002452095.1 Bacteroidales bacterium UBA6828
GTTATTGGACAGTACAGAACGGAACACCGGATGAAAAAACGACATCGAAAACAAACCGGCATTTGGCAATTTCATTTTTTTGTCGTAACTTTGCAGCCGATTTTGCGCAGAGTCTCTGGCGATTGAAGTAGGAGGCTGCCGCAAGGATGCGAATCCGCAGGCGGGCAGACACCGAATAGTAGTGCATACTCTGCGCCGTAACCGTTTAATTATCAAACAGAAATGGATTTGATTAAGATTGCCGAACAGGCATTCGCCGGTGAGAAAAAAGAGTTTCCGGCATTCAAAGCCGGTGACCAAATCACCGTGGCTTATCGTATTAAAGAGGGTAACAAGGAGCGTATTCAGGAGTTCCGTGGCGATGTAATCGCTATCCACGGCAGCGAAGACAAAAAACGCTTCACCGTCCGCAAAATGTCGGGCAACGTAGGTGTTGAGCGTATCTTTCCTATGGACAGCCCTTTCATCGAGAGCATTGCTATCAACAAGTACGGTAAGGTTCGTCGCTCGAAGATCTACTACCTCCGCAACCTCACAGGTAAGAAGGCTCGTATTCAAGAACGCCGAGTTAAGTAAGAAAAAGAAAGAGCCGCAAGGCTCTTTTCTTTTTTTTAAGACCTCCCCTAACCCCTCCTTCAGGGGGGAGAACGCAATTCCATTCATAATTCTTCATTCCTAATTCATAATTAAACAGAACTTTGTTTCAGTTAGAGAGTGCATATAAGCCTACGGGCGATCAGCCGCAAGCCATCGAGTCGCTTGTGAGCGGCGTGCGTGCGGGAGCACCCGCACAGGTGTTGCTCGGCGTTACGGGCAGCGGCAAGACCTTTACCATAGCCAATGTCATCAGCCAACTCAACCGCCCTACGCTCATTATGAGCCACAACAAGACCCTTGCGGCACAGTTGTATTCGGAGATGAAAGCCTTTTTCCCGCACAACGCCGTGGAGTATTTCGTTTCCTACTACGACTACTACCAGCCCGAGGCATACATCCCCTCCACCGACACCTATATAGACAAGGACCTGAGCATCAACGAGGAGATTGACCGCCTGCGCCTGTCCGCTGTAGCAGCCCTGTTGAGCGGACGAAAAGATGTGATTGTCGTCTCATCGGTCAGTTGCATTTACGGTCTCGGTTCCCCGCAGGACTTTACGCAGAACTGCATCTCGCTCCGCCGCGGAGAGATACTCCCGATGGATACATTCCTCAAGCAGTTGGTGGCGGCACAATATATCCGCAACGATATTGAGTTAGCCCGCGGGCGTTTCCGCGTCAAAGGCGACACGGTGGACATAGCCCTTGCGTATGCCGATTATATCGTGCGCATTGAGTTCTTCGGCAACGAGGTGGACGCCATCTCAACGGTTGACCCTGTGAACAACAGTCTGCTGGAGGAGTTTGACCACTACAACATCTCGCCCGCCACCATCTTCTGCACAAGCAAAGAGCGTATCGAGGCAGCAATGGCACAAATCAAATTGGATCTTGCGAACCAAGTGAACTATTTTCAAGAGATAGGTGAACCGCTCTATGCCAAGCGTATTGAGGAGCGTGTGAAATACGATCTGGAGATGATACAGGAACTCGGCTACTGCTCCGGAGTGGAGAACTATAGCCGTTATTTCGACGGGCGCGAAGCGGGCAGTCCGCCCTATTGCCTGCTGGACTATTTTCCGAAAGATATGTTGCTTGTGATTGACGAGAGCCACGTTACCGTGCCGCAGATACGCGGTATGTACGGCGGCGACAAGTCGCGCAAGGACAACCTGGTGAACTACGGTTTCCGCCTGCCCGCCGCCCGCGACAACCGACCGCTCACTTTCGACGAGTTCGAAGCCAAGACCGGACAGACCATATACGTCTCCGCCACCCCCGACGAGTACGAACTGCAACGTTCCGAAGGCGTGGTCATCGACCAGGTCATCCGTCCGACAGGCTTGCTTGACCCCGAGATAGAAGTGCGGCCGACGGAACATCAGGTGGACGACCTGATGGAAGAGATACAGCAGCGCATCAAAAGGGACGAGCGTATATTGGTAACAACGCTCACCAAGCGTATGGCGGAAGAGTTGGACGACTACCTGCGCCGCTACGGCATCCGCTCCGCCTATATCCACTCCGACATCGATACCATCGAGCGGGTAAAGATTATGGAAGACCTGCGCAAAGGGCTGTACGATGTGCTGGTGGGTGTAAACCTGCTGCGCGAGGGGCTTGACCTCCCCGAAGTAAGCCTTGTAGCAATACTTGATGCCGACAAACAGGGGTTTCTGCGCGACAAGCGCAGTCTGACGCAGACGGTAGGGCGTGCCGCACGCAACGTGAACGGCAAAGCGATTATGTATGGCGATACCATCACCGGAGCTATGCAAGCCACCATAGACGAGACCAACCGCCGCCGCCGCATCCAGATGGCATACAACGAGGCACACCATATCACACCTACACCTGTCAAAAAGGATATCAACACCTCGGCATTGGCTTCGCTCTACAAAGACCCCGAGGCGGAGAAAGAGCGTGTAGAAAAGGCTATACGCGAGTCGTGGAAGACGGCTGACTGGCAGAAGATGGACAAGAAAGCCCTTGCCAAAGCCATTGAGCAGAAACGCCGCGCGATGCTTGCCGCTGCCAAAGACCTTGATTTCGACAACGCCGCCCGTCTCCGCGATGAGATGTTGGCTATGGAGAACCGCTTGGACGCCCTCGGGTAGCAGTTGTATCCACGACCAAAATTCTGCAAACTGATATACAAAAAAAGAGACTGTCTATGTTTATTAGGCAGCCTCTTTTTCGTATGAGCCTTTTGCTCTTTGCTTATTTCGAGATAGCACCGACCGGGCAAACATCTGCGCAGGTGCCGCACTCAGTGCAGATATCCGGATCAATCGAATAGTGTTCGCCTTCAGAGATTGCTCCCATAGGGCATTCATCCTTACAAGTACCGCATGCAATGCAGTCGTCAGAAATTACGTAAGCCATAATTGTATTTAAGTTATATGAGTTTATAAAGTTATTCTTTCTCACAAAGCCTTTGCCATCTCTTTTGCAAACCGGAGTTGGCAAAAACCAATTGCGGTGCAAAGGTACGATAAAAAAATCAATATACCAAGAAATTGGGATATATTTTTTACAGAAAATCCGTTCTGCACTATTTCTTCGCTTGCCGGAGAGCCGCCATCAGTTGCTGATGAGGGGTGGTGGAACCACTATCTACCAGCCCTTTGCGCTTGGCAAACGTTGTCCAGTCCTTGGCGGAATGGTCATCGGTAAGCGGCAACCCCAACTGGAGAAAATGGCAGTAGGCTATACCCAGAGCGTCGGTAGCGTCCAGTTTCTTGGGCATTTGGTCGGCAGAAATATGCAGGAAACGCTGCAACATATCTGCTACCTGCTCCTTGCTCGAATGACCATTACCTGTAATCGCCATCTTGATTTTCATAGGCGAGTACTCATTTATGGGGATGTCGCGACTCAAAGCCGCTGCAATCGCCACCCCCTGTGCATGCACAATTTTAATCATAGTCTGCGGGTTTTTGTCCACAAACTGCGTCTCGATAGCCAGTTCCGTAGGCTTATATTGGTCTATGAGTTCCTGCAAAAAGAAAAACTCACGCTGCAAGCGGGCATATTGCCCATCCAACTTATGCACATCCAATACGCCGAAGTCCACCAACTGCACCCGCTGCCCCGCACTATCCAACAGGGCATACCCCATAAAGAGCGTACCCGGATCAATACCCAAGATGCGATGTTGTTTTACCAAGCGGTCTTGCATTGCGTGTGCTGAACTTTATGGAACTAATTAAAACGTTAATTATCGTGTAATTAGACGTTTCTTTATTCCTGCGGTTTTTGGTCGTCGTCACGCTCGCGGGTGCGGATTGCACCCCGAATAATGATCAGAAAAGCACCTGCTATCAGTACATAGTTGGCATACGGCTGCACTTTGCAGATACTCAGGATTGCACCTGCCAAAAGGACAATCATTCCGCTAATCAGAAATATATTGGATTTTTTCATACTTGCATAGTCGCGCACTGCGCATTATTTCACCAGATAAATGTCTTCGTTGGAAGCGTGCATATAGTAATGCTCTCTGGCATACCGCTCCAGGCTGTCAGTATTTTGCAGCATATTGATTCCCTGCTGCGCAGACCGTATGCCTTCGCGGTACATATCGCGCTGCTGCTCCAACCGGCGTATTTCCCGCCCCCTGCGGATAGTATGAATAAGGCTCTGGTCGCCCGCAAAGAGCATAATAAACAGGAATATCAGCATCGTAACGACATACTTGTTGAGCAGATACTTCTTGATACGTATCCACCACAATGCCCAATCGAATTCGTGTTTCTCTTCTTGCATCATTTACCATACTATTTGCCTGCAAAGGTACATCTTTTTTATGATATACACAAGCATCAAACGAAAACGGCAGTGCGACCGCATCAAAACAACAGATATACACTTTATCCGACATACACAATGCATAAAGTGTATAAAAGCACCGCATAAGGGTCATTCTTTCTACGTCTTTTTACGTAATTGCTATCATAGAGTACAGAAATTGCTTTTTCTGTATATGCAGGTTAAGCAACAACACAGTATGTCGTCTGTATTGGATATTGGCATAAAAAAGAGACCACTTCGCAGAAGCAGTCTCTCTTGTTATGTATTGGTCTATTGAATTAAGCGAGTTTGTTAACGTAAACCGCCAATTTCGATTTCAAGTTCGCAGCCTTGTTCCTGTGGATGATGTTGCGTTTAGCCAGTTTGTCCAGCATCGAACTTACTTTCGGCAGTGCTGCTGCAGCGGCTGCTTTATCGGTAGTTGCACGCAGGTCGCGGACAGCGTTGCGGGCGGTTTTAGCGTAATAGTGGTTGCGAGCCTTGCGGGTAGCCGTTTGGCGGATGCGCTTCAAAGAAGATTTGTGATTTGCCATCTTAGTAAATAGATGAAATTGTTAATACAAATGTGTTACCTTTGAGGAAGGTTTTCTTTGCGATTGTTAGTAGTCCATAGCAGAGTCGAACTGCTCTTTAGAGAATGAAAATCTCTCGTCCTAACCGATAGACGAATGGACCTCGTCGAAAAATACATAACGACACCTTTCCGGCGAAAAGCGGGTGCAAAGGTACTGCAAAAGTTTGAATTGTGCAAATTTTACAAAGAAAAAAATGCTTTTTCGGTTGATTTATTGTGTATTTGGTCTAATTGTTGTATCTTTGCACCGCAAATAATGTCTGTTTTATGGAATTTCTGCCGAAAAAAATATATTGCACCTTGTTTCTTATGTGTGCGCTGTGTGCGTACGCGTATGCACAGGAGAGTGTCAGCCAGCCCGATCTGCAGGTAGCGGACAACAGTTTTTTCGACCCTACCCGCAAAGAGAAAAAACGGGACACTTATAAATTTGGTGTGGAATACCGTATTGAGGCGGGCTATGTACAAGCCAACCAGCGCACAAAGAACTACACGTATCCCGATATATTCCTCCATGGCGCACGCATAGGTGCCACGTTCACATTCCTGCTGCCTATCCATTTCAGTTTGCAGACGGGTGTACTTTATTCCATTACTTACGGGCGCAATGAGCAGCATTGGCGTTCTATGGACGCACCGAGTGTGCAAACGGAGTATATCCGGCATCGTGTCTTGGAGCATAATCTCACTGTCCCCGTGCGCTGTTTCTATACCATTCCGCTTTGGAAACAACTGAATATGTTCTTCTATGGCGGTCCGCAGTTGCAAATCGGTATGGCGCAAACCGACTATATGCACCTGCACTTGAGCGAAGGTACGCTCCAATGGCTTCAGGAGAAAGGCGTACATACAGAGCAATACGACCGCTACGGGAGCGACGAACTCTATCGTACGAATATCCAAATGGGTGTCGGCGGCGGTTTTGAATGGGACAGATACCGCCTGCAATCCGGGTATGATTTCGGGTTGAATAATTTGGTTAAAACAAAGATTATCAACGACCAACATCTGTGGGAATGGAGTTGGCACGTTAGTTTCAGTTATAAATTCTAACTATACAAAGAACTTTCGTTCAGATTCGTTCGGGGTGCCGTGATGGCTGAGATCAAACCCGTGGAACCTGCACAGGTAATTCTGTAGAGGGAAAATGAAAAAAAACTACATGCTTTCTGTGTGCTGCCTTTCGGCGGCACTTGCGGTCAGCGGCGTGCGTGCGTACGCTGCAGATGACACGCTGACGGTTGTGATGAACGACTTGCAGGACGTGCAAGTCGTGGCACAACGAGTTCAACAAACCACTACCAATCACGAGATCGTCTCTCATAAGACCCTTAATCGGGAGAACATGGGGCAAAATCTGCCCTATCTGCTCTCCACGATACCGGCGTTGCAGGTAACGAGCGACGACGGTCTCGGTGTGGGTTACACCTATTTCCGTGTGCGCGGTACCGACCATACGCGCATCAACATGACCGTCAATGATGTGCCGCTCAACGATCAGGAGAGCCAGACCGTTTTCTGGGTGAATATGACGGATATGGCAGCCTCTATGTCGAGCATCGACGTGCAGCGCGGTGTGGGTACGTCCACCAACGGATCGGCTTCGTTTGGTGCTTCGCTCAATATGCAAACAGGTGATAATGATACTGTTAGCCACTACACGCTGAGTTTCAACGGCGGTATGTACAACACATTTCGCGAGATGGCATCGGCACACGTGGTGTTGCCCAACAACTGGCGTGCCAATGCGCGTTTCAGCAAGGTCAATTCCGATGGCTTCCTGTATCGTGCCGGTTCAGACCTCTATTCCTATTATGGCGACCTCGGCTGGTATGGCAAGCAGACACAGGTCATCGGGCGTTTCTTCGGCGGTAAGGAGAATACCGGTATGGGCTGGGACGGTGTAACCAAAGATGTGGCGTACGGCTTGAATGGTGCCGACCGTCGCTACAATCCCGCAGGCGAATATACCGACGATAACGGCGAGACCAAATACTATGACAATCAGACCGATAACTATGCACAACAGCACGCACAGTTGTCTGTCAACCACCGTTTCAATCCGAATTGGAGTTTGAATACCACACTGCATTACACCCACGGTGGCGGTTACTACGAGCAGATGAAGAATAAGAAATTCTCCTACTTCGGTTTGTCGCCATACGATGTATATGTGTATAATGGAGAAACAGGCATGACGGATACCGTGGCTGTGAAGAAAGCCAATACTATCTATCGCAAGTTTCTGGATAACCATTTCGCGGGTATAGTGCTTTCTACCAAATACGTATCGGAAGATGTTGATGCGCAAATAGGTATGGCGGCTAATGACTATATCGGCAACCACTACGGGACAATCATTTATATGCACGACTCGGTCTATGCGCCCAAGTTGGACCCGAACTATGAATACTACCGCTCGAAGAGCAACAAGGTGGACGCAAATGTATATGCAAAGGCTAACTGGCGTGTTATCAACCGCGCACAAGAGAAACTGAGTCTGTATGCCGACCTGCAATACCGTTATATTCACTATACAATGAGCGGTATCAATTCCGAGGATATGCAGGAACTGCCCCTGACGGTTGACTATCATTTCTTCAACCCGAAAGCAGGACTTACCTACCAAAACGGCGGGCACTTGCTGTATGGCTCTTTTGCTATGGCTAACCGTGAGCCGAGCCGCAACAACTATACCGAGAACGTATGGTACGATGCTGCCACGCAAACCCTGAAAGGTGATATGCCCAAGCCGGAACGGCTCTATGACTATGAGTTGGGCTACACCTACTCGCACCCGCGTTTCACCATCGGTGCCAATCTCTATTTCATGGACTATGATAACCAACTCGTCCTTACGGGAGAATATAACGATGTCGGTGCATACAAGACAGACAACGTGAAAGACTCCTACCGTATGGGTGCGGAGATTACCGCAGGTGTGAAGATACTCGACTGGTTCCGTTGGGACGGCAATATCGTGGTTTCTCGCAACAAGATACAAAACTACAAGCAGTATATCGACCTATACGACAATCAGAACGATTGGAATTGGGTGGGGCAAGACTCCGTTGTGGGAACTACAACAATTGCTTTTTCTCCGACCGTAACAGCGATGTCGCTCTTCACTTTTGATGTGGCGGGATTCTTGGCAACCATTCAAACCAACGTAACGAGCAAACAGTATTTGGATAATACAGAGGATGAGAATGCAATGCTCAAAGCCTTTACAACCACCAATGTGAACCTGCAATACCAACTGCCGATGAATAAGTGGTGCGGGCGCACGGATGTGCCGCAAATTCGCCTGCTGTGCCAATTGAACAATATCTTCAACGCCAAATATGCAAGCAATGGCGGGGCAGAGGCAAGCCGCTTCCTAGATGGCAGTCGCTGCTGCTGGTACTATGCCCAAGCAGGCATCAATGTCCATGCAGGCTTCGTAATCAACTGGTAATCATATCCGCACAATCGCATCAAAATAAACTGCCTAATATAAACCTAATATAAAAAAAGGCTGCCTTACAACTAATGGCAGCCTCTTTTTGTTGTTCTTTTACGCCCACCTCCCGCTACCAACTACGGTACATACACGGTACATACACGGTAGATACACGGCAGATATACGGTAGATAAAGCCGTCTTTGTAGGGTTTTTACCCGGAGTTGGCACCAATCTCCCGCCGGGGACGCAAATGCATCGTCTGCGGGCAGTTTGCCACAAACTGAACAGATCTGCACTGTTGCGGAGACGTGAAGCGTAAGGCA
>DKEG01000063.1 GCA_002452095.1 Bacteroidales bacterium UBA6828
GCGCCTCGACCCGATGTTTGCCGATGTGGCACGCTTGGTGGTTGAAACGCAATGCGGTTCTGCATCACGGCTACAAAGGCAGTTTGAGATTGGATTCAACCGCGCCAACCGTTTGGTGGAGCAATTAGAGGCGGTAGGTATTATCGGTGCTGACCGAGGAGCAAAGGGGCGTGAGGTGCTTATCCAAGATAGCAACATTTTGGAGCAGAAACTGCAAAAACTCGGGGTTTGATAAAACTATCGTCTTTCTAAAAACAGCGCAACCTGTTGTGTTGCGCTGTTTTTTTGTTTCTTTCTGCCGTAATATGGCATTATTGAATTGTATCTTTGCAGCGTAAACAAAAAACACCTGCATTATGAAAACCATACAAGAGATTTTTGAGCAAGACTCTGTCCGACTGATCGAAGATGCTATCTTTGATGCATGCCAGGAGCATGAACTAATGAAATTTGCCGAGCCTTATGGGGAAAATGTTACCCGTTTGCTGAAAATACGAAAAGAGTTACTTGACCGTGAGTTTGTAATGGACGAACAGTACAAAGGCTTGCTGAGCGAGTTTAACGAAGCATTGAAAAAGGCGTTGCTGACTATGCGGACACAAACCATCGCTGCTGTGGAAGCAGTATATAGTACGCCTATGCAGTACGATATAAGCGTTACAGGCAAATGTTTTCTTGATTCACTCTACCCGCCCGCGCACCCGATACAGACCAAACGTGCCAAGAAAATGTGGGAAATACTGACAGGCGGTATTGACAACTATATACCTTTATACGAAGGCGGCGTGAAAGAATGGTCCTACTCAGGCAGAAATCCTGATTCAGAAAACAGACTACTCTACCTCGATGATACAACAGATAATTGGAATGAGGGTTTTGATCGGGAGATGACCAAAGATATGCATCTTGTGCACGCTGTACACAACCTGTTTCAGCACATGGAATTTTCTATTTTCGACCTGCTTTGGGTGCGTGAATTTGAGATATTGGTAGAAGTATCAACCTACTACAATACAGGTAACACAAAAGATATTCCCTATATCACTTGGGACGAAATACAATAACACTATGGAACGGATAAAAGTACGGGTGGAGACCATAGATTGGCTGTTTGGCGAGTTGGGACACTTTAGTATTATCGTGCGCAAAAACGCCTATGTTACAGTGGATTGGGGCGACGGCTCTCCTTTGCAAACCATCATCGGCACAGGCGAGCGACAAGACCCTGACCACGACTACAAGCACCGCCTGCCGATACGGCAATTCGAAGTAGTTATCACCGCCCAAGAAGACGGCACCATACTCCATTTCTACCTCGGGTTTATCGATATGTGGACGCTGAGCGTGGATGCAAGCGAGTGTCCGCAGTTGCCGAGCCTTGGTGCCAGTTGGGCTTGCAAAGTAAACGTAAAGGGATGTTACGGACTGACAGAGTTTGAGTGCGGGGGCGAGAACATCGAAGAACTGGATCTGACAGGGTGCTGCAACCTTGAGGTGCTGAATATCCGTGGGGCAATGAAACTCAAAACGCTTAACCTGACGCCTTGTCCGAAACTGCGATCTTTGGAATGTGAATGTTGTTTTGCTCTGACCCGTATCACCCTCAGCAGAGACTGTAAGTTACAAACGCTCATTGCCAATTCCGCAGAATATTTGGAGGAACGCATTCGTCCTGCCGAACTACGGTTTATCCGGCAAATCCTGCACCAAAACGGCGGCGATATAAAATATACCGATGTAGAAACTCCCGAACTGACGAAAGAGACTAAAAAAAATGATAAAAAACTATTGAATAGATTGCTGTCGAAGTATGGTCCTATCCTAGGGGAGTAACATCACCCCCTCCCGTTGATACGGTCGGGGCAAAAGGCTTTTCTGCCGCAGCGGGTACAGAACGAGCCGCAAAAGATAGCATCGTAGTGCGCCATAGCGGCATCTATCAATGCAGGTTCGTCGGTGAGGATACCCGCCTCGAAATTGCGGTTCTGCGCCGATTTCATTCCCATTCCGGCACCCGTCATATTTGCCGAACCGATATACACCCATTCGCTGTCTATCGCCACTATCTTGGCATGCACGCGCGGGCAGAGATACCGCTCCAACCCGCCCCACAGAGCGGGATATTTGTCAAAGTCTTCGCGGAAGGGTTGCCCGGGTTCTTTGGCATGCAGCAGGCGTACCTCCACGCCCCGTTGCACCAGACGGCTCAGCACTTCGAGAAACGGTATCGGGTCTTTGGCGGAAGTCCTGACATACAGGTCTTTGAGATCTGCGGTGGCAATCCATAGCGAACGCCGTGCTTTTGCCATACGGGCAATCACTTCTGAATAGTGTTCCGTGTCCTGAATATATCGTATCATATCTTTTTTGCCACAAAGATAGTGCCGCGAAATGCCAAATCACGACAGAGAGGAAGCATTATTTGTTCCACCAGTATTCATCTTGCCCGCAGATAAGGCGGGTCAGTTCGTTCATTACCATACACATCGGGCGGCTGATGGGCGTGTGGGCTTTTTCATAGCGGTATGCCCACGGGGTAATTTGCAGGAGATGGTTTTCGGCGCAGGCATAGAAAGCATCGCCCCAAGGTTTGTAGGTTCTACCAAAGCCGTTGTCCGCAATCTCTATGACAGGGTAACCACGGATAATGAGATTTTTAAGGATTTCCCGTTCCTTTGGACTGATGAATGCCGAGACGATAACGGCTCCCGCTTCCGCCTCACGCAGGACGGCTGTGGTATGTTCGGCAAAGCGGTCGGCATCCGCACGGTGGCAGATGAGCGGCAGTTTACGGGATGCCTGTAGAAGATCGGGCGTACCGATGTAATCTAATACAAGATTGCCGCCGCTTTGCAAGAGGCGAGGCTGCAAGTCATCTATGGCGTTTTGCAAGGCTTCCGCATTGGCAGAGAAATAGGTATCGTGGCGCAGTCCTTGTGCTATACGTTCCGGCGTCCAGTTGGGCGAGTGCTGCCCGCGACGGAGAGCAAAACAGGCGGGGAATTGCTGCTTGATGAGCCGCCGCTCGGGGTTGGTATGAATATAATCAACCTTGGTCTGCAGTTCTTCGGGCGTAACGGGTGTGGTCTCGTTGTATCCCGCTTCAAACGGAACTTCGTCTTCTCTGCCGGTAATCTCACGATAGGCACGTGTGCAATCCTTCTTGAATTTCCCCACCACTTTTCCGAGGTACACTCTCTCTGCCTGCTCCATATACAACAAGCCGTGGAAATGTTCGGGCATCACCTGCGCATCAATCAGTTGTACATTCTGGAAAGCGGACGGGATAGCCTCCCAGCATTGTTGCACCCGCTCACCGAAAGAGGAAAGCCCTACGCAGGCATCCTCTGCACGATGTGTAGCGGCATCGTAATGCCCTGCTATTGTACCAAGAATGGGACAATGGTCACGCACATTGATCGTAACGAAAAAATAGCCCGTGGTATAGTCGGTATCCGCGTCCCGCTTGAGCGCATCAGGTGTGTGAGCAAGGTGGTGTTCTGTGCGTTTGATTCGGGGATAGGTATTGTTCATAGAGTTGTATCTTTGCCGGGTCATTCCAAAGCAGTGCTTTGCTGCTACGCAGCGGAATGACCCGGCAAAGATACGAAGAATATGTGATATATACAAAAATAGACCGCCCGACGTTGGTCGGGCGGTCTATTTTTATTGAGCCTCTCCATAGGAGAGATTGGAGTTTTAGTTCTTGAAGTGCAACTCGCCGTCGCGGAGTTCGACGATGACGGGGCGATGGTTGTCCACCTTGCCGGCGATGATTTGCTTGCTGAGTTCGTTGAGTACGAGCCGTTGCAAAGCACGCTTGACAGGCCGTGCACCGAACTGCGGGTCGTAACCCTCTTTGGCGATATAGTCGATAGCATCGTCGGTTACACGCAGATCCACACCGTTCTTGAGCAACATCTTGTGGATACCTTCAATCTGCAAGCCCACAATCTCACGTATCTCTTTCTCGTTGAGCGGCTTGAACATAATGATTTCATCAATACGGTTCAAGAACTCGGGACGTATGGTCTGCCGCAGCAACTCCATTACCTGTTTCTTGGTGGTGTCCTGGTCGATACCTTTCTCTTCGTTGTCTCGAATGAGTTGCGAACCGAGGTTGGAGGTAAAGATAATCAAGGTGTTCTTGAAATTGACTGTCCGTCCTTTGTTGTCGGTAAGACGACCATCGTCCAATACTTGCAGGAGGACATTGAAGACATCGGGGTGTGCTTTCTCTATCTCATCAAACAGCACCACGCTGTATGGTTTGTGCCGAATGGCTTCGGTCAACTGACCACCCTCATCGTAGCCTACGTATCCGGGAGGTGCACCGATGAGTCGTGTCGCACTGAACTTCTCCTGATACTCCGACATATCGATACGGGTCATCATATTCTCGTCATCGAAGAGATAGTCGGCAAGTGCTTTCGCTAATTCGGTCTTACCCACACCTGTAGTACCGAGGAACAAGAACGAACCTATGGGTCGTTTGGGGTCTTGCAAGCCCGCACGGCTACGACGGATAGCGTCGCTGACCGCCTCGATGGCTTCGTCCTGACCAACCACACGTTTGTGCAACTCCTCCTCCAAATGGAGCAGTTTGTCGCGCTCGGACTGCATCATCTTGGTAACAGGTATGCCCGTCCAGCGTGCAACCACCTCGGCGATATCGTCTTCGTCCACTTCCTCCTTAATCATGCTCTCGCCTGACATAGAATGAAGTGCATCTTGTGCGGCTTTGATGTTCGCCTCGGCTTGCTGAATCTTGCCATATCGGATTTCGGCTACCTTTCCGTAGTTGCCCTCGCGCTCCGCCACTTCGGCTTCGTGCTTCATCTCCTCGATATGGGCTTTCTCGTTCTGGATAGTGGCTACATAGCCTTTTTCCTTGTCCCAACGGGCTTCCATCTCGGACGACTGTGCCTTGAGAGTTTTGAGTTGCTCTTCGATACCTTTCAGTTTCTCGGTGTCGTTCTCGCGCTTGATAGCCTCGCGCTCAATCTCAAGTTGCTTGATTTGGCGGTCGAGGTTATCCAGTTCTTCGGGCTTGGAGTCCACCTCCAAACGTAGTTTGGCAGCGGCTTCGTCCACCAAGTCGATAGCCTTGTCCGGCAGATAACGGTCAGTGATATAACGTGTCGAGAGCGTTACGGCTGCGATGAGGGCATCATCTTTGATACGCACTTTGTGGTGCGTCTCGTAGCGTTCCTTCAAGCCACGTAGGATAGATATAGTGGCAGCCTCGTCGGGTTCATCAACCATTACGACTTGAAAACGGCGTTCCAACGCTTTATCCTCTTCGAAATACTTCTGGTATTCGTCCAGAGTGGTGGCACCAATAGCCCGCAGTTCACCACGCGCCAGAGCCGGTTTCAATATATTGGCAGCGTCCATTGCACCGCTTGACTTGCCCGCACCCACAAGGGTGTGAATCTCATCGATAAACAGGATTATCTCGCCTGCAGCGGCAACGACCTCGTTGATAACGCCTTTCAGACGTTCCTCGAACTCGCCCTGATACTTGGCACCTGCAATCAGGGCACCCATATCAAGGGAGTAGATTTGTTTCTTCTTCAGGTTCTCGGGGACATCGCCACGCACAATACGATGCGCCAACCCCTCAACGATAGCGGTCTTACCGACACCCGGTTCACCAATCAGAATAGGGTTGTTCTTGGTACGCCGACTAAGGATCTGCAGCACACGACGAATCTCCTCGTCACGCCCGATAACAGGGTCGAGTTTTCCTGCTCTCGCCCGCTCGCAAAGATTGATAGCGAACTTCTGCAAGTTCTCGTTCTGCTGTTGCTGGTTGTTGTTTGTGTTCATATTCATGTTAATTAAATCTCCTTTCGTTGTTTGTTCCGCTTGCGCGGTCTATAGTGGTATTAACAAAGGTCGTGCCAAAGATGTGTCGGCTGACAAAATGGCAGGGTAATAACGGGCATCCGGCAAACGGTGTTTACCTATGAGTTGGCATCAAGGTCTCCTATGTCAGCGGCAAGAAAAATGGAAGAAAATAAAACAAAAGTTACTCTTTAACGACGCGGAACGATTAGGAGTTTTGCTCAAGCCACAGCAGGGCAACCGCATCAAAAT
>DKEG01000029.1 GCA_002452095.1 Bacteroidales bacterium UBA6828
CAACTCGCGTACCTGTCTGCCGGCCAATGTCTTCAGATGACGCATGGCTGCCTTTGCCGCTTTGGCACGCTTGGGGTGCTTCGAGTTGTAGGTTGTCCGCAGGAGTTCCTTGCTCTCGCGGGTGTAGGTCTGACGCTGTTGAACCCCCTCTTTCTTGGCAATACGGTTGCAACCGTCTATCACTTTCTTGTACAGTTTGGCATCGGTCGGAAAGGTGGTATTGTTGCCTTGAACCGTAGTATCGGACACCACTAATGACTCTTCCGCATCCTTCCCGTGGAGACGGACGCTGTACCGGAATATCTTGTTGACACCATCATCGCCTATCCGTTTGCGGAAATGAGAAAATTCACTCGGGTCAAACGGAAAGTCGAACTGGAAAAACACCTCACCGCAGAAATACTGCATGTAGGGATTGCACTCCCACGCCGCAGGCAGGGTATCATCACCCATGTTGTACAAGTGCTTCAGCAGCAGGCAACCCACCAACGAACGGATTGCAATCGCTCTTCTTCCCCTCTCCGAATAAAGGGGAGCGAACTCTTCTTCAAAGTAAGACCAGTCTATCTTGTCTGCCAACAAGACCAACTCATTGTCGGGGTCTATGAAACTCAACAAACGAGGACGGAACAACTCTTGTTCGCACGGATTGGATAATTTGCCTATCATATTTATCGCTTTTTTATTGCACTTTTCTGCAAGGTTTTACACTACAAAGGTACAAAATCTTGCGGATATATGCAAGTAAAATTGCAATTATTTTACTGATTATTAGTATAATAACGCACTTTTAAGGAGCAACTATTTAACAAACCGCTAAATTTTATAAAATGGCGTATTTTACAACAGAAGCCCCGTTTGCAGAATATCGGGGCAAGATATGCGGACATTCGCGTATCATTCACAAGAAAGTGTACGACACACTGTACACAAGTCAGATTTGTCACCCCTATACGGGAGAGCCCAGCGCAACGCAAAAGGCACAACGCGAGAAGTTCAAACAGGCTCGCGCCAATGCCTTGGCACTGAGCGAGGCGGAAAACAAGGCATACCAAAATGCCTTCAGCAAACAGAAAAAGTATCATTCGTTCTTGGGCTATAAGATAGCCATGGAGATGAAGAAGTTATGAACTATTTAATTTTTAATTATTTACAATTATGGCAGAGTTTGTACTGCATGACCCGTTGCAAGAGTTGCACGGGAAGTTATCGAGAAAAAATGGTCGTGTAGAGTATATGTATCGTAGCGATACGGACTACAACTACACCAGTATGAAACGTCAGTTGAGCCGCAAAGAGAAGCAGGCGCGTAAGGCGAAGCAGAGCACCGCTCAGACGGAAGTCCAGGAGCGTTTTGCGGAGGCAGTGCGTGCGACGCGCACCCGGCTTGGCGACCCGAACCAGAGAACCGCCGACATAGCCGCCTTTAAGAAACAGACACGGTATCCGACACTGTACGGGTATGTGTTCAGCCTTGAGTACGCGAAGTTGTAGGATTTTTAGGGGGGGGGAGAGAGATTAGGGGTTAGGGATTAGGGATTAGGGGAACCCCGCGTAAGGAGAGAGTCCTTAGGCGGGGCTTTTTGTGTGTGGTGGGGGAGGGGATGACGGAGTGTAGGTGTATAGTTCTTTTGTAACCCAAAATATCAGTATGATTTTTCGGAATATAATCCGAAAAGTTGGTATGAGATTTTGGATTAGAAGTCGCTAAGATTTATTAACAAATAAATACAAGCCTTGGGGGACAGAACTGTGTTATAGTAGTTTGTTGCTCCTTGTTCCAATTTGGTACGCAGTTCGTTATCCAGCATCAATGTGCGCACACCCTCATATATTGCCTGCTCGCTATAGTCTCGAACATAAAAGATATTTTCGCCATGAGTAGGAGGAATAGGCAATTCATTGATAAACGGTGTAGATAATATGGCTTTGCCCATTGAAAAATACTCCGGCAGTTTCCAACCATGGCAACCAAAATAAGCAGGTGTATTGAAACAAAGGGCAGAACGCTGCACATTTCTAAGATATTGAGCGTAATCGGCACCTTGGGATAATATGACATCTTCTATACCTTCCGTATTCTGCTCCGCATCGGGGATAAGCCCGCCCTCAAAGTAGAGCAATCCCTCTTTTTGCAGTCTCTTACAAGCGCGAATAAAATTGATACGCGCCCTATTACATTCATCTTGTCCTTTCCACAATGTAGATACAAAAAAGATATAATGGGAGTCAACGCTGTTTTGTAATAGACGGTGCGTGCAACGCTTTGATTGCATTATGTACCTGCTGATAAAGGTTTTCAGAGAGAAATCAATACGCGAATGCGCTTTGAGATAATTGAGTAATGCATACAAAACAGCAACCGCACGATGTTTGATTATGCATACGGCAAAGTTGCACCCGCAACACACAATCTTACTTTGATATTGAGTAGGGACATTACCCTGCAAATAGTTCACCTTGGCATATACATCCGCCCATTCTATGAAACCAGGATAAAAGACCTTATTAGAGTCAGCAAAATCAATGCAATACTTACGATTGTTGATTACAAAAGCGAAGATGTGGGTATCAATGCCATAGTGCAAGCCTCTAAAGGGGAGATTGCAGAAATGCACATTACAATTGCCATACAGTTGCCGCAACCCTTGTAGATAAAATGAAGAATACAAGATATTGCAGGCAGGATCAACAAAGAGCGTCATAGGGGGCTTGTTTTTATGGACAGAGTACTCATTGCTTATATACTCCATTGTCTTTTCGAGAAGTCATAGCAAACAACTGATCTATTCTTTCTATGATGACAATAATGGCTCCATAGCAATCTCCACCTATTGATACTATACCTCATACCATATTGTGCTGTTATTGTTTTTACTTCTGCTGAGTATTTATCTGCCTGTGTCAGTGATAATTGGTTTCCATGTTCACGGAAGCCACCCAAGATAGTATTGACGGAATACAATTTGGAATATTGAAACATCTTACACCACAACTCAAAATCGGCAGCCAACTTATACTGCAAATTCAGTCCTCCAACTTTATCCCATAACGAACGCCGCCAAAATGTGCTCTCTTGTTGTAACCAACGGAAATCTCCACTTTTGAACCGTTGCCATGACCAAAGAGGCGTTTGGAATACTTTGACACAGAGTCCCTCGGCATTATACAATGTCGGAGTCCCTGTAATCCATTCCACATTATGTAGTTGAGAAAAGATTTGCCCGACTATATTCAATGCATCGGGATGATACATATCGTCGGAATTTATCCATGCCAGAATGTCTCCTGTAGCACGAGAGAACCCCTTCATAATGGCATCGTACATCCCCTTATCCGGTTCGCTCACCCAATAGGCAAGTTGATTTTCATAACGGCGAATGATATCCACAGTCCCGTCTGTAGAGCCACCGTCAATAATGATATACTCCAAATTAGGGTAATGCTGCCCAAGAACAGATTGAATCGTCTGCTCTATCATCCCGACTCTGTTAAAAACCGGAGTTACTATGGAAATACGAGGTAAATTTGTCATTATGCATCATTATTTCTTTATACAAATTCACAAATTGTATTGTAATATTCTGTATTGCAAAATTATTAACAATAGAATTTCTAGCAAATTTAGACAATGTTTCATTATGCTCTATACAATAAAGAACCCCATCTGAAAAGTCATCTACATCACAAGAACGTGCAATATAGCCATTACGTTGATGACAAACCATATCAGTCATACCAGTTCTATCATAAACAACAACCGGTGTTCCACATGCAAGAGCCTCCTCTGTGGTTAAACCAAAAGATTCTTGACGAGACGGAACTAACATAACATCTGCAGCATTATACAACATAGATAACATATCATCGTTTTGAACAAAACCTACACATTCTATGTTCCCTATGGTCTCCTTTCGTTTACCAAAACACAATAGACGAATATGACGCTCAGGAAACGCTGTCTGTAATTTTCCATACATTATTTCTAAATCTTGTATTCCCTTTAATGGATCAGAGGCATTGACTGCTCCTGATAATAATACAATATCAGATGTATCCCAGCCTAACATCCGACGCATTTTCTGTTTATTTTGGGGATAAAACACTGAAATATCTATTCCCCATGGGATTTGTATAATATGGCAATTATGCAACAATTCTGAATTTAATGCCATCTTAAACATCCAACTACTTGGTGCTACAAAAGTTATATTCAAGTTTGAATATACTTTCCTTTTGGTCTTAAAAACATCCTCTGCCTCTTTTTTATATCTCTCTATTTGACAGCCTCTACACTCTTTGTATTTTCCTCCACAATAATAGTGATGACATCCGCCTGTAAAAGACACGCAATCGTGCAATGAAATCACTATAGGTTTATGAAAATGTTCTAACTCTGATAATGACAACATATCTCCGTAGTCATCATAAATCCAATGTATATGCAGGACATCAAAATCCAATCGTTCAAGAACGGAATATATATATGAATGGTATTTTTGTTTTGTAAAACGATGCCGTATCTTTGCAAAATACTGACAGACTTTGTCAAAACTATTATACATATCTGTTACACATATAGTGTTAGAACTATCCGTCTGCTTACTCATTACTAAAACAGAAGAATCCACCCCGTTCTGTATCAATTGGTAATGTAATCGCATCATAGCAATGGCTGCTCCACCACCAGAATCTGTAAAATTAAGATGCAAAACTTTCATATTATATGTTTCATCAAAGAATACGTTTTATATATAATTGGGGCTAGATGCGGATTAACGTAAGACAGGATATTCCATATAAAACTACGATTTGATAAATCCACCTCTTTTAGAATAGGACGAATATCATCTATATCATAAGAGTTTCCATTTAAGAATTTTATCACATTTGCCATACGCCATCCATCTAATGCTTTCTTAAAATCCGAATTACTTAACTCGTATTCTCTGTATTTTCCCAGATTCCATATCAAACTTTTTTCTTTACCTACGATTTTCTTTTTATCAGAACGATTTTCCGCTTGCAAACGATATATCACCAATGGAGTATTAAGAAATGCCACAGGATAGTTCAACGCGAAACGAAACCACAAATCAATATCTTCTCCACATATAAGATTTCTATTAAATCCCCCCAACTGATTGTATGCTGCCTTACTAAAGAGAATGGAAGACGATGTGAAAAGCGTGTTATCTTTTGCTATATTCCAATAATCCATAACATATCCGCTAAATCCTTCATCAATACACAAATGTGGAATACTTAGGCTTCCATCATCATTATATTGAAAAGCATATCCACAACCATATAATGCTGCATTGGGACATTGCTCTACTAATTTTAACATCGCACTTAAATATGCCGGTTTCCACACATCATCACCATCCAATAACGCAATATATTCAAAACGGGCTAACTCTATTCCAACGCAACGTGCATTTGCAACTCCTTGATTCTCTATTGTAATACACCTCAAGCGTTTATCCTGATACTTTTTCACTTCTTCTAAAGACCCATCCGTAGATCCATCGTTCACAACAATAATCTCAAAATCTTTATAATCTTGAGATAACACCGATTGCAACGTTAGATTGATGCTCTGTTCCTTGTTATATAGCGGAATTATTATCGAAATCATCATCTCTTCCTGAATAAATATATAATTTTTCGAATCGGTTTCAATATACTTTTCCCAATCCTCAAAGCCTTAATATCAGTAGAATCAACTTGTTTTTTATAACACACCAATGCCTTATAATCACTATATAGTTGTGGAATGGTTCTCTGAAGAACAACCTGCCTTTCTTCCTGCATCTGTTGATTCAAAGTAGCATTTGTAGAAATGCCCGTCATATCAAACAAGCATACATACTTATCAATAAAGCAAAATGAACAATTATAGTAGAATAACGCTTTCAAATAAAACTCCCAATCAGCCCCAAAAAACAAATCTTCTGAATACAAACCAATTTTATAAAACAAGGAACGTTTTATCAGCGAAGCCTGATGAGGTAATGTCCCTTCAAACAAAGTCAATCCTGTTACATTGTGCGGATAGTTAGTGCTTTGAGTGTACCCATTAGGCCAAATCTGAATACAATTACCATACAAAATATCAGCCCTACAATCCAATAACATTAACTCCTCCAACATCCTTTGAGAACTCAGACAATCGCCGCTATTGAGGAATAGCAGGTACTCGCCGTGTGCCAGACGGATGCCTTTGTTCATCGCATTGTAGATACCGCTATCGGGTTCGGAGATGATTTGCAAGTCATTCTGCTTACCTTGCCATTGGAGGCGTATTTCAGGCAAGTATTCTTGTGTACCGTCGGTGCTGGCACCATCTACGATAATCCACTCAAAATCTCGTTGGGTTTGAGCGAGTACAGACTCTGCCGTCTTGCGGAGTCCCGCAAGATTGTTGTAGGCTATGGTGATAATGGAAAGTTTCAGCATATCCGTTTTTCTACATATATTTTCTACCATATTTTCCATTCTTGATAATCCACACCGAAACATTTTCCCTCCGGCATATAAAGGTATAAGAACATCCCGATATTGGAACTTAACGTTCCCACAAAACATTCTGCTTTGGAGAGTATCTCCACATCTGCAAAGAGACTAATCATCTCTGTATCTTTCTCTTTCCCTCTCACCGCATCAAAGGTACGCTGGTCATACCCTCTATGCAGAGGAGAGCATAACGTATAAAAATGATATTCAGGATATTGTTCTTCCAATTCCTCCAGCACAGTATAATCATCAGTGGCAATAAACACGTCTCTACAATCAGAACGTGCTTGCAATACCTTCATATATCTTTCCAAGGCAGTATGGGGAGCCTCGATGGTCTTGTCTCCACGACGTATATGCATAGCAACATACCGTTCCGGCAGCAATACTATCCGACTACGGTCAGATACGGCTTTCTCCGTTTGGACATTGAAACGGTATGTCTGTTTCACCAGTTTTCGACATTGCGCTATCATCTCCGGTGTTACCGTTTGTTTGCGCATTGTCCAAAACACATCATACGTGAGATAGTCTATCCCCAGCAACCGTTTGCATACAACAAAACACGCCCGTTTAAGTCTCGTCCGATAACCTTTGGATGGCGCAGGAGCCTCATAACGGAGATTCATCATCGTCTGATATGGAAGATTCCATTCCTTGCAGAAAGGCAAGAAATAGGTCTTCCACCCCATCTTCGGTGCGAAATTTGCGCCTTTCGAACTCAAGATGAACTCGATTCCCTGCTGCCGGCACCACAACATACAGAGCAGCATATTGTTGTACTCCGAGTAGAAGCCAGCCTCAATGCCGATACGAAAAAGAAGGCGCGGATGATTGAATTTCCATATATTATTTAAGCGGACTTTACTCATTTACAAATATCTTCTTTATTTTCTTAAACGGTTTCAATAATATATATCCCAACCTATAGTATTTTGTCCCCTTCATACGCTTATTTTCTTCAATCATTCCTCGTCTATATCCAAAATAGGAACTCATTTGATAGACCATTTCATTGTTGATACGCATAAGTTGTTCTAACGCAGATTCGTCTCGATTTGGAGAAAAATCTTGAGTTTTTCCAAGATATATGCGCCCACCATCGTTATGCTCCATAATATTTACCTCTACCGGGGAGAAACACATTCCAAAAGAACATACAGGTTTAGAACAAGGCTTAATAGACAACAAATAAGGCGTTTCAACATCCTGTAATGGTTTTGTTCCTGAAATATCAATAGTAACATCATAATTTTGCAATACGCCAAATTTATGAAACGTCTCCAGTAACAATTCAAAATAAGCATCATACACTACATTTTCTTTATTGAAAGGATACAGTTTCAAATGCGAAGGATATTCCATCAAACAAGTTTGAAACATTTGAGTTGATTTTGTAAAATGTTCACCTGAATCTCCCATATTTGTCGCATACGCAACATAGGGTATCACAAAATACAAATCATTTTCTACCATATAAGAATAATAAAACTTCTTCCATGAAGACTTATCCGGCCAAACGGTACGGACATCCATCGGCAAACGATGTGATACTGGCTTATTGTCATTGTCTTTAAGCCAACCTCGAAAACATCTCCATTGTTTCCTTATCCAAATTTGTCCCCAAGAAGATGGGACTTGAGCGAAGAAAGCATCCGCCCCATTATGCAAGGGTTCAAAAGGAGTTCCACTCAAGTCACAATTTTTTAAAAAAAACAATGATACTCCTGCTATTTTTTCTTCGTCTTGGTAGAAGGAAGTTGTCTGTACCGAATAGTCATAGAAATACGGACTGACATACACGTCTTCCTCGAGCATAATAATAGCACCATACTGCTCAGTCAAGTCTCCACAGGACAGAATATGCGCCTTTAATCCTATGTTTTCGGAATGAGTAATCACTCTCTTTTCACCATATTGCCACTCAAACTCTTCTGCTATTCTGGTGCATTGAGGATTGCCACCGCCATCCACACTGATTACTAAAGGTATATTTTTATACCCTTTGTAATCCGCCTTTGCAATAGATTTCAATAGTCTCAGCAAGGCATCCGGTCGATTATATGTTGCCACTACAATGGCAGGATAAATGGTTGTCATCTGCTGTACAAGTATTTTATAGAGCCAATACTAACTTATAAATAATCATTCTCACTTAAATTCTACATCTATGTAGTTACCGAATACCACATTGAATGTAAAAATTTCCTTATAATAAATGTTGTCGTAAAAGATTGTGGGGCATTCCGCATAAAGTCAACCATATCTTTCAGAAGCAGCACATTCCATTGACGTTGTTGAATACGTACACGAAGATTATCAAAATAATTCCGTGAGAAATTTTCAAAAAAGGTAACCAAATCCTCATCTTGCAGATTGTTTTGAAATAATTCTGCATAGATAAGGAAAGATTGCCTGTATTGTTGTTCCTTAGTCAGAGAAGAAAAAATGCCACTATCTTGACGACGATAAACGGCTCCTACAAATGGCAAACAATAGCCCATGCCACAAGAAAGCAGATGATAGACATTGTGGACATCACGTGAATAATGATACCTTGCAAGTATATTCCAATCAAATAGTCCACGACGGTATAGAAGGGTATTAGTTTTCGTTATCCAACAATCAAACAAATTAATATGTTTCGTAAAAGCAAAGCCATCCGGATTTTTTCCTCCTGCAAAATAATCGGCAACATAATCATCTTCCCATGTTTGCTCATTCTGATTGTAGATACGATAACGATGGCAACACAAACTATACTCCTGATGTGTTTCGAGGAAAGAGACTTGTTTTTGGAGTTTGTGGGGGTCGGTCCAGTAGTCGTCGCCTTCGCATAGGGCAATGTATTTGGCACCGGTGGCATCGACGGCGGCATTCATAATGCGGCCGAGAGAGCCATCCGATTTGGAGTATTGGTTCTCGGTTTCGTAGATTGGGCGTATGATGTCGGGGTACTTGGCAGCGTATTCGCGAATGATGTCAGCAGAGTGGTCTGTAGATGCGTCATCGTGAACAATAGCCACAAAGGGGAAGTCGGTTTGCTGCATGACAAAGCCGTTGAGACAATCACGAAGATAGGGTTCGTGGTTGAAGACAAGGCACTTGATGGCTACGAGGGGAACATTTTGCATAGAACGTGGGGATTTATAGTCTTTTTCAAAAACAATTAAACTTTAACACACGAACCCAATTCTTGCAATTTCGGATTATGTTTCCAATCATTTTCATCCACAACAATTAGAGCATCAATTATGGATTTTTTCCAGCGTTTAGATGGTCTATCACACGGAATATAACGTTGTAATTCTCCACGGAAATACGATTTCAGAGCCTTGTCAAAATTCAGAAGACAGACATATACTATGGGCTTATCTAATTTATTTTCAGCATAACGATATAAGAACGTGTCCCTATACTTATGCAACAAGTTATTACGCAACCAACTTTTTGTATGATATTTATTCTGCTTGGATTGTTCTCGTTCTTCTTTTAGTTGTGCAATACTTTCATCATCATAACACTTAACCTCAACCCACACATAGCATCTTGGCATTTCAATCATCACATCCACTGCCTTAAGGACACTTACCCCATGGAAAAATGGAGAATTATTATTTGTTTCATCAAATTTATATACCTGCAGTGCCTGCGGAATATCAAATCTATACCCTTCTATCTCCTTTACCATAAACCTTTTACTTGATTTGAAATTTCACGATCCAAGATATCAGCATAAGTTGCATCAATGGCATTGATTTTTAAGTCGCCAAACACCTCTGTGCTGTCGCAAAGGATGTCTCCTTCCTGATTTCTATACAATGTATGGTACATAATATCGTCTTTTGATATTGTTGCCATCTGCAACTCTTTCAACAAGACATAATCGTGCGTACTTAAAAATATCTGCACTCCCATTCGTTGCAATTCCAATAGAATTTGTACTACAGTTTTTGCTAATTTAGGATTTAGATTAGCCTCCGGTTCATCCCAAAACAAGACAGAACCGTTGGTTAAAGAACCATTTAATATAAGTGTGTATAACAAACCTAACTTACGAAAGCCCTCTGCCAACAAAGAAAATTCCAATTCTCCAAATTTATTCTTGAGATAGAACGTTTCCTTTTTTACAATAACTTTTCCTGACATTGATTTACTCAATATATTGAGCAATCTCCGCACCTCGGCAGAATACTTACCTCTCGGTACAGGAAGAAATGCTTTATCTATAATGTCAGCATAGACTTCCTCATAGCATAACTCTTTCTGTGCATACAGCGATCTAAAGCCAGGAGCATTGGCAAGCATATCCTTTACAGGAATAAATGTGGCGTTTATTTTCGTGTCCTTCCACATACGAGAATTGATTTCTGTTCTCCCCAATGTAGTAATAGAGCAGGATAACATACGATCTTTATCCACATCATTCCTATAAACAGAAATTTTTCCCGAATTTCGTCCAACCTTACGATGTACCAAACGACCAATAGACAGCGGCAAAAATACAGCCTTCAGTTTTTTATCAAAAGTTGTATCTACACGTTCATCGGACATATAGCACGCAGCATACAGGGCTTTCATTATATGGGTTTTACCAGTACCATTTTCGCCTATCAAAACATTAATGCCTTTACCAAAGGTCATCTGCAAATTCGTAAATGCTGTAAAGTTCTCGGCTTTGATTTTTGTTATCATAATTTCGTATTGATTTTATTCTATATAATGGCGTTGCAAATATAGTCATTAATTCCCACATACGCAACAGACTACTATCAATTTATGAATTTCTCTGTTTCTCTTCCTGTATCTCTTCTTGTAGAGCCTTTAATCCTTTTTGAGGTCGTTGTAGATGGTGGTGCGGACGAAGGTGTTGAGTTGGTGGTAGGTTTTGCGGAGGGGAGATGCAGGGTCTGCGGGGTCGGTGTGTTCGGGGTGCTTGAGTTGTGCTTGGAAACGCTGCTCCCAATAGGCACGACGAGGAGAATCGGGGGCTATCTCGGCAGTAGTACGGCGGCTTGCCTCGGCAAACAAGTCGATATGACGCTGCTCGGCAGGCGTGGGCGGGTTCTTCTTACGGTCGCGTGGATTGGCTACGATATACGCCTCCTGCGGTCCCGTAGCAATAACCTTGCCGCGCTCGTCACGGTATCGCTTGCAACGGAAAACGGTTTCTCCTTTCTTGGAGATTTTGCCTTTGAGGCTCTCTACAGGGTCTATTAAATTCGCTTTGCTCATAATGTTGGCGGCAGAGCCGCGATAATGGTTCGCTTCGCTCACGTTAGTGGCTGTGCGTTGATGGTTATACGATAGTGCTACAAAGATACAAATTATTTTTTGTAATCCAAAATATCGGTATGATTTTTCGGAATATAATCCAAAAAGTCAGTAGGAAAATTCGGATTAGGAGCCATTGACAAGTGGTTTCCTATCCATGAATGGCATTGGAATTCTCCATTAAAGACCATATAAAGGACCATTAAAAACATTAACGGGTATGGGGTTCCGTTAATTGACCTTTCATTTGCGTTATTTTTCTACTCCATACATACTCGTTAAATGACAAAGTAGAAATTCTCCTTTACTGACTATTGGTCCGGTTTATATGGTACATTTATACGGCATACATACGACAAAGTATCGGGAATCACCTACTAATCACCTACTCTTGTTAGCACAAAGTAAGGACATTATAGTATCCCTCAATAGCGACTGTCGTATAGCCTTTGCTTTTGTTATATTGTTGGTATATGCAACACTATTATACAAGCCTATTTGTTCAGCACGTATGGTCTTATATTGTGTTTCCAATTTTACAAAAGCATCAAGTAAAGAGCCTGCACAAAACAAACTGCCCCCCCCATTTGCGAAGCACCATTCTACAATAGAATAAGCCTTATTCGCTCCGTATTCGCCACATATATCATTCACTATATGAATAACAGGAATAGCACAGCTCAATGCTAAAACCAAGCCATGGTAACGCCCTGTAATGACAAAATCAGCACCATTGATTAATGCCAAAACATCTTCAAACTTCGGGAACAAATCAGATGATATATCATAATAGTCTGCATACGCACTTAAAGAACTACAATACTGAGCCTGCTCATTACCAAAATGCACCAAGTCAAACGGCATATAAAACAAACGACATCCATACCACTCATAAAACATCCGAGAAAAATAGCCAATCATATCGGCATTGTTTTTTAAGTTCTCCATCGGAACGAAAGGCTCTATGAGGACATAAGGAGTTTCTATCGGAGCAAGTACAGATTTGAAATTGTCCCATCGTTGATTTGGAATTAGCAAATCATCAGGACACCATTTTGCTGATAATTTCAGTTCTCTATTTGCCACAACCAAGGACTGCTTGTCACGGACAGGAACAGTTGCATTAACTCCTTCAAACAACGACTTATACCACTCTGCAAATTCTCCCAAAGGTCCAAGTCCCTGGGTCATAAAACGAATCGGTTTATTCAAACTTTTAGCGAGATAAATAATCGTTGCGATTTTTGCAATTTTTTCCGTTCTATATGCCCAAAAAGAATTTATCCACCCACCACCGGAAATAATCAACACATCTATTGCCTTTACATACTGGATGACCTCATCTAAATTACGACAACCATTCAAAATAGCGTCTTCAGAGTACTTGTAAATTGCACCATCAAAAAAATAATTTTCCTTGACTTGCACCACACAATAATCAACTTGTATCTCGGTACAATAAGCATCTAATTGTACCTTAGGCCAATTATAATTATAAGAAAAAACGGTTATATGATTACAATGTAAATCATAAATGTCGTTGATAAGAATGCCATAATCTCCCAAATTTGCAGAACCATAAGGTCCTACAAAGCCAACATTGCTATGCTGTAAACTTGTCATTTACACTCTCCAATCCAATAAAAACTCAAAAGCATCAGCATCAAAAACCGGTAATCCTAATGCATTGCGTACCTCTGTACGTTCCTTGAACATATTGTCTATAAAAATAGCATTTTGTACCTTTATATACTTTGATTTGGGGGTATTTTCTTCCACGGCAATAATATCCTCAAAAAGATTTTCACTAATAGCGTACTTCCGTAAGGAGTCGTGAATGTTGCACATATGCCTTGTAAGCAAATGTACCTTCTTGCCTTGATTATGGCACTGATATAGGAAAAACATTGCTAACGTATTAACTTTTCCCCGCAAAGTAATCGTATCATCAAAATCAATATACACATCTGTATAATCTATATGAAGATCATAACGACTGACCAAAGAGCGATTGCACAGAACTTGATTGCCATTGTCATAGATATTTGTATCATAACCCAATGCAGCATAGACGGTAAGAAGAGGAAGATTAACTCCTTTGGCACGCGTCATACACATCGTTCCTGCGCATCGAGCAGAAATCTCCATAAGTTTCAAACGTCCATTTTTATCTTCCCGTAACTGGAAATACCATAATCCTAAAAAAGAAAGTTTGTTATTGATACATTCTGCGATATGTTGGATTTCGTCCGTCACCTGTATTGTTCTACCGGAAGAAGTTATCCCGCCAAAAACACTATCTCTCGTACGTGGCGACACATAAGAAAGAATACCATTTCTGTCCGTAAAACAATCTACTGTATATTCCTTCCCCGGTAAATACTCCGTAATAAGAAATTTACTGAAGTCAATGTTTGCCAACTGCATAATCTCATCACACCTAAATGCCCCATGTGAGCCTTCTCCTTCATCCGGCTTTACAAATGCAGGTAACACAACTTCTTCCATATTAGAATAGCGTTGTGGAATAAAATCACATTCAATGAATGTATTATGTGTTAATATCTTGCTTCTGCAAATGCGCATTGTTTGCACATCCTCCTGCACAATCTTGGCATGCAATTGATTTTTATGTTCTGCCAAATAGAGCGCGATGGTATCATGTGTAGTAAAAATAAGATCAATCTGATGATTATCCAAATACTCATTAAAGATTGTCAGGAAGTTAGCATCCGAACAAAATGGCAATGTACAATCATAATTAGCATAAATAAATTTTCCATGTCGCTGTACGGAACTTGCACCATAGACGTTAACATTGAAACAATATGACAATGCATCATGCAATTCATTGCTATTCGTTTCGCACGGAAATATCAATACATTTATCTTACCGTCCTTCATAATTCACCAAATACAAAAAACTATGATTACAAATGTCTTTCAATTATTTCTTTGATTCTATTTATATCTCCTCTCCAACAAGTGTTTATTGGTAAAGGCAATAGTTTCTCTACCAGTAAATCTTCTATATTATTTTTTTTTACCCAATCCGTCACATTTTTCCAATACGTTGCCACAAAGATTTTGTTGGCAATTAAATGCTGTCGGAGCAGCATATTTGCGGAATAGAAAGGATAAACCATTGGAACATCATCTGTTTCCAGAAGAAAGTGCAATAGATTATGAGTGGCAAGAGCATCATCCAACATTTGATAATTTGCACGGCGTTGTTGCCTGATGCCATCATAATCAATACTGCATAGTATTTTTTCCGTTAGGTTCGACATTTTGCGGATAGGATTGTTCTTTAACGAGTCATCATTTTTGCGGAATGCTTCATACCCCGCTTCTGCACCAATGTCTGCACGTATAAGCAAATGCGACATACGCTGATAAGACCGGTCTTGCTCCAATTCTTGGTTCAATAGTTGTGTTGTATAAAGATATGCCCCATCCGACACACCAAAGAACTTTCGCGGAGAATAGAACGTGTCTATACCCTCTATGGGTTTTGCATAAAACGCCTGTGCATTATCCACAATCAACTGCGAGCCATACTGCAAAGCAAGACACTCTACACACCGTTGTTTCAGACCATAGTAGTTTGTATAGAGAAAAGCCTCATCGGGTAACAGGTTGTAGGATTTCACAGGCTCTAAATGCTCATTTATATGATAAAACTCATACGATACATTGCACTTCTGCAAGGGTTCGAGCATCACTTCACACGTATAATAGGGGATGTACACTTTCCTGTAACCACGTGCGCGCAAGATATACTCAAAACAATTACGAGCCGTATTAAGACGCAAAGCACCCTTGTGGTAGTGCTCTCCTTTGCGCAACTCCAACTCAAAATATCCTCCAATAGCGGTCATACTAAAGTAAATTGGGTTAGTAGTTGTTGAGTTTGTTCCGGTGAATTAAACATCAAGACATCAATAATTGACAAATTAGCAACAAAATCGTTATGGAATTGGGGGTAACGGATATCGTTGGCTTGCAGGAAATAAAGATTGATGCCGTTTTGCAAGAATTCTTGTTTGTCGTATAGCGACTGCCCGCCAATGGCATTGTAGTAGGTATCTGCTCCAAGAATATGGCAGATATGCTTTACCTTGTCTTTTCCACGCAAGGTGTTGTCTTTGAAAATAGAAGAAGAAAGAAAAAACTCCGTATGGATACCCAAATAGTTCAAAACAGATTGGAAACTATGCAACATGAATTCACCCAAAGAGCGATTAGGGTAGTTACAAATACGTTCAAGTAAATCCATGGTCGGTTGGTAATACGGTGCCTTTTTGTAGGCACTCTCCAACATACGAAAGAACTTGCGGAAATCATCACGAATAGTAATCTCGTTGAATAGTTTGTTCGGACTGGCACCATTGAGCGTAATGGTAAACATGTGCCGTTCACCATTTAGCAGGATATTATTGCGACAAACCCAGCCCCCCTTGATATAGTTGACATCATCGTACACTACATACTTGTCTACGGCAGCCATCAGTTGCCAATAGCCGATGTAGGGCATGAAATAGGGTTGCATTATTCCGAGGGTCATAATTTTGCGTATTAAGTTCGATGTCACTATTGTATTTTGGGCGGTAGAACCTGTGTTGGCTCAGACTTAAACAAAGCGTTTCTATCCAACGTTTCCAGTATTGTCATTTGTTTTATGGCAATCTCATTTAACCGTGTCAAACGTACTGATTGATTCATGCCATCATTAATGAATACTGCATTCAAGTTCTCCAAATTACTCAAACATATCAATTGATTGATAGTGGCGTAATCCCTTATATTTCCTTTTTGTTGCGGATGGCTTTCACGCCACTCTTTTGCCGTTATTCCGAAAAGTGCCACATTTAGTACATCTGCTTCTTCGGCATATATCAATGACTTATGTTTGGCATCAATCTCTTGCGGAATTAAATTTGTCTTTATGGCATCTGTATGAATATGATAGTTGAGTTTGCTAAGTTCACGTTTTGCAGTCCAACCAAGTACACGCCGCCTTTCTTCCTGCAAAACTTGATATTGTTTTACCAACAAAAGTTGGAAACGCGGACTTATCCACATACCAAAATGATATGCTATATCTTTATGAGCATAGGTTCCTCCATAGCGTCCCGTTTTTGCTACAATACCAATAGCATTTGTACGCTCAATCCATTGCTTAGTAGAAAGGACAAAATTATTGCTACCTGCCTCATTTCTAATTGTACCGAATTCGGTATAATTAAAATTGGGGTTGTATAGAAGTTCCCACTCTCCCAGATAT
The DNA here is from genome assembly GCA_002452095.1 of Bacteroidales bacterium UBA6828. Classification (GTDB taxonomy): domain Bacteria; phylum Bacteroidota; class Bacteroidia; order Bacteroidales; family Paludibacteraceae; genus Colicola. The sequence goes on from DKEG01000029.1 coordinate 17,081, forward strand.
TCAATCGTACTTTTCAGACTCATCCATTTGAAAATAATATGCTCTTGCATTTGGCTATGAGCCATATCCGTCAAACTGATATAATCTTCACCATTAAAGCCATTCAATACGGATATTTCGGATGATTCTACTATGATTTTATCCAATTTTGCCATAAAATTTTGTTTATTACCAACTTATCGTAAAAATACCAGTACTCCTTACATATTGAGTATGCAAACACGGCACGATGAGAGGCATCATCCCAATAGATGCGTCCTACCTCCCGGTTCCAAAGCCATATTGATACAATGTTATTTTCCATGCCTTATACGTTTGGGCAGTTGTCCGTTTCGTTCTGAGAGGACATAAGGAGAGATTGGCATATCGGGCAAGAGGTCTGCAACCGGTGCCAGTTGGTCAATCACACGCAACAATGATAAGAAATTGCCAATCGTGGTGATATTGGTAGCCTTGCCCTGTTCAAAGGCCTGAAGAGTAAGCAAACCAACCCCGGCACGCTCCGCAACCTCTTTCTGCGTCAAGTGAGCAGTCAGGCGATATGTACGATATTGCGCACCTAATGCCTGCACAATAGCCGCATTGGAAAGAGCCGATATATTTTCTTTATTGAGCATATTTTTGTCACAACATTACAGTTGGTTTATTATTCTTTACAGACAGATTCTGTTCGTAATAGATAATATATTATACCTTACAAGACACTCTGATTATATCTATCACCCGCTGAATGTCGTTGTCTGTGAGGGCGTGGTGCATGGGGAGGCAGATGACTTGGGAGGCGAGGCGGTTGGCTAGGGGGAGGTTTGCTTCATCTGCCGACGGATAGGTCTTGTATGGTTCGAAGGCTGTTATGAGAGGATAGAAATAACGGCGACCTAATACGTTCTGCGTCTTCATGAACTCGTACAAAGCATCACGGGACATTCGATAGTCGTCAGTTACCAGAATCGGGAAATAGGCGTAGTTCCACTTGAAAGTCGGATTGATTTCGTAAGGGAACAGTTCTATGCCCTTAACGTCTGCCAAAGCGGCTACGTACTTCTCGGCAACGCGTTTGCGGGCAGCAATGGCAGCGTCCACTTGGCGCAAGTTGAGCAGTCCATAGGCAGCACGCATCTCGTCCATCTTGGAGTTGATACCCGGTGCAACGACCGTTGTCTCACCACGGAAGCCGAAGTTCTTCAGGTTGTCCACATCGTACTTCATCTCCGCACTATGAACGACCATGGCACCACCTTCAACAGTGTTGTACACCTTGGTGGCATGAAAACTCAATGTGCTGATGTCGCCCCATTCAAGAACAGAACGTTCTTTGTACGTAACGCCAAAAGCATGGGCGGCATCGTAGATAATTTTGAGGTTGTGCTTTTTAGCGACAGCATCTATGGCTTCCACATCACACGGGCAGCCATAGACATGAACGGGCATTATGGCGACCGTTTTGTCTGTGATAGCGGCCTCTATCTTGGAGGGGTCTATATTGCCATTCTCGGGGAGAACATCCACAAAGACGGGCGTCAGTTTGTTCCACCATATAGAATGGGTGGTTGCCACAAACGAATAGGGCGTGGTAATGACCTCCCCCTCAGTAATGCCCAACGCCTGCAAAGCCGTGATGAGGGGCAACGTGCCGTTGGTAAATAAGGAAAGGTACTCTACACTGAGGTAGGCGGCAAGAGCCTGCTCCAACTGCCGGTGATAATAGCCGTTGTTGGTAATCCACTTGCGAGACCAGATGTCTTGGAGCAGTTTGGTGTATTCCTCCAAGTCGGGAAGGAGGGGGGAGGTGACTGTTATTTGATTATCGGCATTCATTTGAGTTTCACTTCTGTATAATTGAATTGCGGCGTGATGTCGCCGGGTTCTTTTCCCATCCAACCACCAATCTCGATGGCTTTGTTGGCAACCATAAACGAAACGACATCTTGTGCATAAGCAAGAGAATAAGTATTATTTGTTTGCACAACAGGCAAAAAGTCCAATGAGAAGGTTCCCCAATTGAGAAAGTTACCCGGAATTTGGCATATCTGCTCATACTCTCCTGTTTCGTGGTGTCTGTCATAACAACGCCCACCACCGGAAGTAGAGAAAAGACGTTCTCCTTGCTCGTTTTTCAAATGCAGCGTAATCCAGAACTTGTTATATGCTTTGGTTAGACGATAGCGTATAACAATTTCCAAATCATCTGTCATGCGCATCACATCGGTATAATCGCCTCCTTTAGGGCGGACACCAATCTCTAATAACTCAAAGCCATATCCCTTATATTGAGGTTCCGACCACGACTTATGATTATCTATTGCACTATCACCACGGAGATAATGGGTTACAATGGGGTCGATGTCGCCTTGATCGAAGAGTTGTCCGTTCTGAAGAATGATGCCGTGTTTGCAAAGACTCTTGACGCTAGTCATATTGTGGGAGACGAAGAGGACGGTGCGGCCTTCGCCGTGAGAGATGTCCTGCATCTTGCCGATGGCTTTCTTTTGGAATTCCGCATCGCCGACTGCCAATACTTCGTCCACCACCAAGATTTCGGGGTCGAGATGGGCGGCAACGGCAAAGCCCAAACGAACCATCATACCACTACTATAACGCTTGACGGGGGTATCAAGGTAGCGTTCGCAGCCGGAGAAAGCAACGATTTCATCGAGTTTGGAGGTGATTTCCTGTTTGGTCATACCAAGGATGGCTCCGTTCATATAGATGTTCTCACGCCCCGTCATCTCGCTATGGAAACCCGTACCTACTTCCAACAGCGAGGCTATGCGTCCGCGAGCACGAATAGAGCCTGTGGTGGGCGCAGTAACCTTACTAAGGAGTTTGAGAAGCGTGGACTTGCCGGCACCGTTCTTGCCGATGATACCAACTACATCGCCCTGCTCCACTTTGAAATCAATGTCGCGGAGTGCCCAGACGTACTCGGAGTTGCCCTTGGAGGCACGGTCGTTGACCTCGCCGATTTTCAGATAGGGATCCTCACGGCGCAGGATGCTGGTCTGGAACCAGCGGTCGAGGTCGTGGGCGATAGTGCCTGTGGATACTACCCCCAGGCGGTATTGTTTGCTGACGTGATTAAATTCTATTGCGGTTGCCATTGTGTATATTCATTTCTTTTATATGCAATCAAACGCTATCGCCTGCAAAATTAGTAAATTTTTATGATATAGACAAAAATAAACGCCGATAGGGCAAAGAAAGTAACATTCTGCTATTGCAGGAATGGCTTCTGAACTGCTCATAAAACCGAGACAAGAGGTAGAAACAAGAAATGGCTAAAGACAGCACGGATGGCTGTACTTATGTATCATTTTGATAGTATCACTATTGTTGGTGTGGGAAAATTGTAGTAATTTTGCGGGGTGGTTATGATTTGGAAATGATTGCAACAAAGGAATATATAGAAAGGAAGTTTGCAGAATACAACGCATTGTATTTTGACGGGGCGTTGCCGGAGATACCCGTGCGGCTGAGCAATGCCAAAGGATTTCTCGGGAAAGTATCATACCGGAAAGTGCGGCAAGGACTATTCGGCAAGACGAAAAACACGGATTTTGTACTGCGTATCAACACACGGATAGACCTGCCCGAGGAGGTGATAGAAGACACGATTCTGCACGAGATGATACACTACTACATAGGCTACCACCAGTTGGAGGACACCTCGTCGCACGGGCAGTTGTTCCGACAGATGATGACCCGTATCAACCAAGAGGGCAAGCGGCATATTACGATTTCGCACCGTCTGACCGACGAACAGCAGACACAGGCTGCGGGCAAAGAGAAAGTGCGGGTAGTGGGCGTCATACACTTCAAAGACGGACGGACGGGGGTAAAGATTGTACCCAAACAAGTGCGCTCCATCGTGCATTTTCACAACACCGCACCGGTGCATTTCCCGATAGAGCAGATCGAATGGTATCTGACAAAAAACGGGTACTTTGGCAAGTACCCGTCGTCGAATGCACTACGTATTTATCTGATTGGCAACACGGAAGAACTGACAGACGCATTATCCGATGCACGCAGGATACTCTATGACGGACACACAGTAAGGCTGGCTAATTCAAATAATAGTCAATCGTGGTAACGACACGTACGTGCTTGATCCACGGTTGGTACTGGTCGCTCTCTACCGAGAACTGCCCCTGGTAGGCACTTCGGATGCTGCCCAGCGAGCAATTGGCATCATCGGCGAATTTCTGCGCCACGGTGCGTGCATTCTTGGTGGCTTCCTCAATCATCTGCGGCTTGAGTTCGGTCAGTCCGTTGAACTGATAATCTAGATTCCAGTCCTGCGAATTGACGATAATCCCCCGCCCGAGCAGTTCGCTCTGGCAGCCCTGAGATGCCACGACACGGGACACATCGGCGGTGCTGACGACTATCGTCCTATCGAGCGAGTAGCGATAGTCGGGACGACGGTCGCCATAGTAATTATTCCACATATCCTGTACGGAGGTGCTGCCCACACGCAAGTCGGACTCGGCAAAACCCTTGTCCATCAGAAAACGTTTGACGGTTTCGGTGACGGTATTGATGTCCTTGTAAGCCGTGGGGAGGTCGTTGCCATGGACTGTAAAAGACATTGGCCAAACGGCATAGTCCGCCTGTACATCGCGCGTAGAAAGCCCTTTGACCACCACGGAACGATCCTTGGCGGCATAGGTGCGGAACCCAAGATAAACAAACATTCCCGCCAAAGCGAGACCCAACGCCACCACGCAGGCGGCAAAAAGATTGTTTTTCATTGCAGTTGTGTTTTAGTTTGATAAAGACGGGGCAAAAAATGTGCCAGTGTAATTATAAAAAGGATGTTAATTAACGTGTAATTAGACGTTATTTTTGCGGAAGGAACATATAAACATAATAATTAACGTGAGTTTGACATAACGAGAATCTATAAAAACAAAACTTGCAAAACCTTTTTTTGCGGCGCAACCGACATCCCACTGCGCATTGCTGGCGGGAACCCTGTAACACGCGCCGCGCTTTCTATACAATATATGGTCAAAAATTATTCAAATAGCCAAATTTGGGCTGTTTGGAACGGACGGCTACGCCGTATTACCACAAATTAACCATAAATTTTATATCCAAAATTAGCGCAACTGACGTTAATTAGCTATTAATCAACCATAAATTTTATCTGTTAGAAACGTTAATTTGGGGGAGGAACATATATAAACATATAATTAGCCATTAATTTATTTCGATATATGAAAGATTTTTTATATCTTTGCGGGCAAAACACACAATATATAGTTTTAGATATATGATTCTACTTGCAGATTCGGGTTCGACGAAAGCGCACTGGTGCCTGATGGCCGCCAACGGACACAAGGCGGAGTTTATGACCGACGGCATCAATCCGCTGTTTCAGACCGGCGATGCCATGCGCAATTCCATTTGCAACCAACTGCTCCCGCAGATGGCATCAATGCTGTGGGCGGGAACGATAACGCACGTGTTTTTCTACGGAGCGGGCTGCACTCCTGAGAAAGCCCCGTTTGTAAAACAAGCGATAGAGGGTGTGTTCAAGAAAGCCATAGTAGAGGTAGCATCGGATATGGTGGGAGCCGCAAGGGGACTGCTCGGACGCCAAAAAGGCGTTGCATGTATCCTCGGAACGGGGAGCAACTCATGCCTATACGACGGCGCGAACATTGTATGGAACGTACCGTCGCTGGGCTTTATTTTAGGCGATGAGGGTTCCGCCGCCACATTGGGCAAACGCCTGGTAAGCGACCTATTGAAAAACCAGTTAGGAGAAGACCTGAAAGAACGTTTTCTGGCGCGATACAACATCACCCAGGCAGATATAATAGAGCACGTCTATCGCCAGCCGTTTCCGAACCGCTGGCTTGCCAACCTTGCCCGTTTCTGCGCGGACAACATAGATGACAGGCGGATTTACAATCTGGTGTATGACCATTTTGCGCAGTTTGTAAAACGCAACGTGGCGCAATACTACACTACAGAGGCGGAAAAAGAGAGTATGCCCGTGGGGTTTGTCGGGTCGGTAGCGTACTACTACAGAGCGGTGCTGGAGCAGGTAATGGGCGACTACGGGTTTACAATGGGGCAAGTGCTGCAAGACCCGGTACAAGGGCTGGCAGAATACCATCGGGAGGATGTGGTACCGACGATGTAATATCCGATTACTCCGCTTATATCCATAAAAATTCTCCATTAATTGCCGTTAATTTACCATTAATTGGCACTATAAAATACCATATAGCAATGAAAAAGACTTTTGACAGGGATACGATCATACGCGGACTAATTTCGATAGCCGTGTTTGTGGCACTGTTTCTGCTTATCAAGCGATTGAGCGGTGTGCTGCTGCCGTTTCTGGTCAGTTTTGTGATCGCTTATATGCTGGCACCGATAGTGGATTTTTTCCAACACAAATGCCGTCTGAAAAACCGTGTGCTGTCGGTGATTGTAACACTGGTACTGGCTGTCGGTATTGTTGTAGGGGCTGTGGCGGCACTGACACCCGCTATCAGCCGAGAAATGACCACCCTGTCGAAAAGCGCGAAAGAGTTTGCCGCCAACTTTGATGCAGACAAATACCTGCCCGAACATGCAAGCGAACAACTGACCGAGTTTTTGAGCAACACCGATTTCACCGACATTCTCTCCAACCCCGATATTCAGCAGACTATCAAGAACCTGCTTCCGAAAGTAGGCGGCTGGATCAGCAGCGGACTGAGTACACTGGCGGGACTGGCGGTGGTGTTTGTATGCCTGCTGTATATTATTTTCCTGCTGATTGATTATGAGAAAATCAGCAAGAACTGGGCAAGTTATGTACCTGCGCACTATCGCAAGAATGTACAGATGCTGATGAGCGACCTCGACAAACACATGAACGGCTATTTCCGCGGACAGGCACTGATTGCGTTTATTGTAGGTATCTTGTTTGCCATCGGTTTCCAGATTATAGGTTTGCCGATGGGTATCGCCATGGGGTTGATAATCGGAGTTTTCAACCTCGTGCCATATATGCAGGCATTGGGTATCCCGCCGTGTATCCTGCTCGGATTGATACAGTCGGCGGAGACGGGCAGACCCGTATGGGTGATTGCGCTATGTATCACAGCGGTGTTCTGCATAGTACAGAGTATTCAAGACTTAGTACTGACACCCAAGATTATGGGCAATGTAACGGGCATGGGACCGGCAATGATACTGCTGTGTCTGTCGATCTGGGGTTCGCTGCTCGGGGTGGTAGGTATGATTATCGCCCTGCCGATAACCACGCTGCTTGTCTCCTACTACAAACGTTTTGTACTGCATATCGATGATACACAGGCGGATAGCAGTACCCCGCCCACCCCACCGGAGCCCGCAACGACTCCCGCCACGGAAACGCCCGAAGACACATTGGAGGTGTTTACCTCGGCACTAAATGACATTCCCGATTGCGGTTGCGAGGAACAGAAATAGCACAAAAGACGCAAAGAATTGTCAGAATAATAGCAAAAATAGGAATATATTTGTATAATTCTGCGCTTTTTCGTAATTTTGCAGTTGTTTTTGGGAACATTTGCAAGGAGATGTTTCCACTAAATGAGATTATTTATTTACTCTTAAAATATAATCACTAATTATTATGAAGAAATTTGCTATTGCTTGCGTTGCTGTATTGGCAACCGCAATGTCGCTCACCTCTTGCGGCGACACAAATTACTGCTACGAGGTAACCGCTACAGGAAAAGTTTTAGGTTTAGAAACGAGTTACCCTTACTATGAGTGGTGTACATCTAATGAATTGGATGCTCGTAAAGAGGCTATTAAGCAAACATTGATTAAACTTGGTGCTGATGAGAGTACCATCACGATTACTGCAAAACGTACCAGCAAGAGCCAGTCGGATTGCCACAAGTAATCTTGATGAAATATCAAAAGACGGGTTGCGACATTACGTTGCAACCCGTCTTTTTTGGTTGCCGGATAACATCCGGCACAAAAGCCGAAGACAGGGTCTTTATTAGCCACTTATTCCATAAAGTGCATATAGGCACGGAGGAAGTGGCGGAGTTCGGAGAGGAGTTGCTGACTCTCCTGAATGATATTCAGATAGAGCAATGCCGTTTGCTGCGGGAGAATATCTTGGTCTTCCGCCGAGGCGGTAGTCAGGCGGTCGAGGTGTTTCTTACGCAGGGCGGACAAGTGCTGTTTTGCCTCCTCTATCTCCGCCAACAAGGCACGGATCTCCGGCTCGGGGCGGGTATAGGTCAGAATGGCTTTGTCATAGTAACCCGCCGTCTCCTGCGCAATGAGGTGCAACTCTTGGCATAGGTCCTCCGGGAGCGGACGAAAACCGCTGTCGATATGGTCTCGGCACGGCACGGCGATACGCTTCAAGCCGTAAAGCATCTGTTCGCCGGCATTGGAACCGAGGTGAAACCATGTGTTCTTTTCCAAGACAAAAGCAGGTGTAATGCGGCGAAGTGCCATCAGTTCGCGGGAACGGTTCTTGCGTTTCCATTGCTGCAAGTCCTCCAATTGCTTGCATGCAGTGCGGAGCCCTTTCAGGTCGGCTTGCTCGAAAGCATTGCAGGTTTCGCTATACAGGTCGCGCGTCTGCTCCAGCATACGCCCTGAAGCGATTTGGTGGTGCTGACGCAGGAGTTGCCACATTTGGTTGCTGTCCTGTGTGGAAAGCATTTTCTGGTAGCACTGCTCCAAAGGCGTGTTCTGCTCGTCTTTCCGCTTGGAAGAGCGCAGATTGCTAACAATCAGGATAATCACTACCGCCACGATCAGCACGATCATCGCTGCGATACCACCCCAATAGCAGAACAGGCAGACCAACCCTGCCGTAAGGAAAGCCACTGCCGCCGTCAGGAACCAGCCACCGATAACCGACAGCACACCCGTGATACGATAGACCGCCGACTCGCGCGTCCACGCCCTATCCGCCAACGAGGTACCCATTGCCACAATGAATGTTACATACGTGGTGGAAAGCGGCAATTTGAGCGATGTACCCATAATAATCAGCAGCCCCGCAATGACGAGATTGACCGATGCGCGAATGAGGTCGAATGCCGCACCGTCGGCAAGGATAGCCTCGTCTTTGTTAAAACGTGAATCAATCCACCGGCGCACGGGTTGCGGCGTGATATTTTCCAAACCTGCCGCCAGATGATTGGCTCCGCGGACGATACTTTTGGCAACACGGCTGCCGCCGAACATCTCGTCGCCCTCCGCCTGACGCGACAGGTTGACTGAGGTCTGCACCACATTCTGCGCTTTTTTGGACATCGTCAGGGCGATCACCATAATCGCACCCGCTCCGAGCAGGAAGAATGCCGAAGTATGAGCGGGAGCGTTTAGCGCAGACATCATATACGTAGAGGCGTCTGCACCGCTTGCGGCATAGTCCTGATAAGCGGACAAGGCAGCCAGCGGCACACCCACGAAATTGACAAGGTCGTTGCTCGCAAAAGCCATTGCCAGTGCGAATGTACCAAAGAGGATAATAATGCGGAACACATTCACTTTTAGCAAGTAGAGCAACTCCATCAGCAGCGTACTGCCTACGAAGATGATACCCATCAAAGCCCCTGCATTCGCACTAATCCACTCGTTTACCCCCCCAGGCATAAGCGGACTTTTTGCCAGCACCTTGACCAACACAAAATACAAAATAGCCGTGATACTCAAGCCGCCGAAGATACCGATAAAATACTTGAGCCGCGGCGTATAGTTGAACGTAAAAATCAGACGTGCGAGCCACTGGACAAGCGTACCCACCACAAAAGCGATACCCACCGAAAGGAATATACCGAGTATCACCTCCAACGCCTTGCCCGTATTGAGCAGGGAGTAGAAATTAAGTGCCCCTGTAGTATCGCCCGCTATCTTGATACACGCCAGACAGAATGTGCCGCCGAGAAGTTCGAACACTAACGAGACCGTAGTACTGGTGGGCATTCCGAGGGAATTGAATACATCCAGAAGGATAACATCGGTCAGCATCACCGCCATAAAAATGCACATAATCTCCTCGAAAGAGAACTGCTCGGGGCGGAAGATACCATGGCGGGCAATGTCCATCATACCGTTGCTTGCCGCTGCGCCCACAAACACACCAATGGCGGCAATAAAAATAATTTTCTTGAGCGAAGTAACCTTGCTGCCTACCGCCGAATTGAGAAAATTGACGGCATCATTGCTCACTCCCACCCATAAGTCGATGATTGCCAGCACAAACAAAAACACAATCATCACCAAATAAATAGTACTCATCTTTTTATTATTCTTTTTCGGTACAAAAGTACAGCGATTTTATGAAAAAAACAAGAATAAATTGTGAAGAAATTATGAAGAAAAACAGCAAGGTTTGTGCGTTTCACAAAAAAAATGTAATTTTGCAACGGATTTTTAGGAAAAACAACAAATACAGAATCTATGGCACGGATACTGATAGTGGACGACGAGGACGATATTTGTCAGATACTCGCATACAGCCTGCAAACAGCAGGCTATGAGACGACCATCGCCCACTCTGCCGAAGAGGCGATTCCTCTCGTGCGTGCGTGTGCGCCCGACCTTATACTACTGGATATTATGCTTGACGGTATGTCGGGTACGCAAATGGCGGCTTACCTGCGCGACGAGGGGCTGATGACTATGCCCGTTATCTTCCTGACCGCCCTCGGCGGCGAAACAGACGTGCTGAAAGGGTTCCAACTCGGAGCGGACGACTATATCACCAAACCTTTCCGTATCACCGAGGTGCTGGCGCGGGTGGCAGCCGTGCTGAAACGCACAAGTGGAAACCGGCAGCCGCAGCCCCCCGGGACACTGACCTATCAGGGTATCGTCATCAACGACAGGGACAAGTCGCTCACCGTGGACGGCACGCCCGTGAGCATCACCCGCAAAGAACTCGAACTACTCTCCTACCTACTGACCCACCAGGGACAGATTCTCTCGCGCAGCCAGTTGCTCAACGCCGTATGGCACGATGCCTCGTATGTACTGGAACGCACCGTGGACGTACATATTACCCACCTGCGGCGCAAAGTGGGCAAGTATGCCGAGCATCTGCAAACAAAATCGGGTTTCGGGTATATCTGGCGACCATAGGCACAAAAAAATAGGTAAACTAGATATACTAGAATAACTAGTTTTCTAAAAAACTATCAATATGACCATCACTATCACCATCATTGTCTGTCTCATTCTGCTGGGCGGACTGAGTTTTATCATCTACCACCAATGGAGTGAACGCCGCGTGATGAAAGCACGCGAGCAGCAACGCCTCGAACTGACACAGAACATCTCCCACGAACTCAAAACACCCGTTGCAAGTATCCTCGGTGCGCTGGAGACCATCCTGCTCCACCCCGATATGGACAGCAAGCAGCAGCACGAGTTTCTGGAGCGTGCCTACCAGCAGGCAGGGAGGTTGAGCAACCTGGTAGAGGACATCTCAATGCTCAACAAACTCGATCTCAGCACCCAACTGTATGACCGTCTGGAGTTGGAACTCAGTTCGGTGGTCAAAAACGTGGTGGAAGACGTTATGCCGCGCGTAAAGGAACTCGGGGCGAAAATCACCTATTCCGTACCCGACCATATCATCATATCGGGCAACTATACCCTGCTCTACTCTATATTCCGCAATATCGTGGATAACTCGCTAAGCCATGTGGGCAAAGGTGTACAGATACATATCGAATGCACAGGGCAGGCACCGAGTTATATCTATTTCTCGGTCTATGACAATGGTCCGGGTGTCCCGCCCGAGTGTCTGCCGCACCTCTTCGAGCGTTTCTACCGTGTGGACAAAGGGCGCAGCCGCAAACTCGGCGGCACGGGCTTAGGCTTGTCCATTGTCAAACACGCCGTACAGTTCCATGGCGGCACCATCACCGCCCTCAACCGCGAAGGCGGAGGATTGGAATTCCAGTTCTCCCTGGCACGCCACCTCGGCGAAAAATTGTAAGATTGTAACACACACATGTGCTATGCATACATAATACATATGCAGGAAATATGCATAATATGCAATTTCCGTACCTCCATAATACCGATTACGTAGAAAGAACGTAGAAAGGACGTAGAAAGAATTGGAGGATAAGCCGCTTTTACGCCATGTTTTTATGCAGAATATGCACTCTGTTTGTGCATATTCTGCATATTTTCATTACATATTATCCCTCTTTGATAGTGTTTTTTGTCCAATACTTGCAATTATGGCTTTTTTGTTGTACCTTTGCACACGTAAAATGGTATATTAGGTATGTTTGAATATATTCGAAAATCTATATCCGGTCTGTTGTTGCTTCTTTCCGTTCCGGGTTTTGCCCTCCGTGTGGAGTGCGTCGGCACGGCAATACAGACTGTCAATCAAGGTGATACCATATTTGTCTTTGCCGAAGAAATCGCTATGCGCACCAAGGATGGTACGCCCGTCGATTGGTACAAAACCGACGGCACTTTGGCACAATCCAATACGGCAGATGTATTCCTCGACAATGGCGGATACTATGTGGAAACAGGCGGTACACGCGACTATTTCTACGTTTTCTCCTATGCCGACTACCGTCCGCAGGACATTGCTTTGGAAGTAACCCCCTACTGCCGCAATACATCGCTGACCGTATCGGGTACACTACCGGAGATGACCTACCGCTCGCCTGCGGGTATGCGCACACTCCCGCGCACGTGTTCCCTATCCTATACCGACCTCAGTTGGAACTCTGCTGACCTGCAATGGCAGGACTCGGCAGTAGTATTGAGCGACCAGACGTTCCGTCTCGGCGAATATACCCTCCCCGCTATCTATAAAGCGACCGATATCTGCTTGTGCTACGAACCGATAGCCGCACAACTCGGCTTGGAGCAGGACTCGGTTTGTATCACTTTGGCGGAACCTGTAGCGGTCAAATCCATGCCCACCACGCAGACTACCGTCCGCGGCACAGAGATGGAAAACGAAGTGGACAGACCCACCGATGCTTCCGTGCTGAAAGGCTCTGCGCCGATAGACGTGCTTTTCAAAGCCAACCCTACACCCGCTGTGGACTATTTCTCGTGGACAATCTACAAAGGTACGCAACTGATTGTTACCCGCACCGACGAAGAGCACCGCTACACATTCAGCGAACCGGGTTCGTACCGAGTGGTCAGCACCGTCAGCAATGCTGTTTGCCCATGCCAAGACACCGAGAACCCCGATTGTGAGCGGGATTCGACCGAAGTTACCATCGCCGTCAGCGAGTCGCAACTGTTAGTTCCCAACGTCTTCACCCCCAACGGCGACGGCAAGAACGACGAGTTCCGCGTGCTGTACCGTTCTATCAAAGAATTCCATTGTTGGGTGTATAACCGTTGGGGCAAACTGGTCTATGAATGGACAGACCCTGCCAAAGGTTGGGACGGCACTATCAACGGTCGCCCTGCCGCCGAGGGAGCCTATTTCTATGTCATCCGGGCTTTGGGCACGGATGCCGCACCTAATGCGCGATACACCTCCAAAATCAAATACACCAAAGCCAAGAACAACGCTGCAGATGCCGCCATCGGTGTCTATCAACTCTCCGGCGACATCAACCTGATACGGGGGAAATAATGTATATGGACAATCCGGTGATTTACAATCTGACAAACAATTATACAGAATATGAAAAAACTACTGATGACTATGGCTATTGCCGGTACAACTTTGGCGGCTGTGGCTGCCACGCCTGCTGATGCAGACAACCCGTTCTTCCACGAGAAAGAATGGAAAACGCCCCACGGCACGTATCCTTTCAACGAGATTCGCCCTGAACACTATATGCCCGCTTTCGAAGAGGGTATGCGTCAGGGATTGGCGGAGATTGATGCAATCGTAAACAACCCCGCAGACCCGACCTACAAGAACACCATCGAGGCGTACGAGAAATCAGGGCATCTGCTCTCGCTCGTGGCAGGGTGCTTCTACAACCTGACCAACTCGGACACCAACGAAACCCTCGACAGCATTGAGACGGCACTGACCCCCAAGATGTCGGAGTACTCGGCAAACATCCGCCTCAACGAGGGACTTTTCAAACGTATCAAGGCCGTTTACGACCAAAAAGACAAACTCAAACTGACCAAAGAGCAAGCCAAACTGCTGGACGACATCTACGAGTCGTTTGCCAACAACGGGGCGAACCTCAGTCCGGAGGACAAACAGACCTACCGTGAGTTGTCTTCCAAACTGAGCCAACTGACCCTTCTCTACGGGCAGAACGTACTGCGTGCCACCAACGCATGGACAATGCTCCTGACCGACGAGTCGCTGCTTGCCGGTCTGAACGACGACACCAAGGCTATCCTGCGCGACAATGCCGAGAAGAAAGGGTTGCAAGGCTGGTTGCTCAACCTGAAACCGACCACGTATATTCCCGTAATGCAAGACCTTGACAACCGCGACATCCGTCGTGAGTTGTACACCGCCTACAACAGCCGTTGTATCGGCGGCGAGTACGACAACACGCAGGTTATCATTGACATCGTAAATACCCGTTTGGCTCTCGCCAACCTGTTCGGCAAAAAGACCTACGCCGAGAAATCGCTCCACAAGACGATGGCGGAGACCCCCGAAAAGGTCTATCAGTTGCTTGACCAACTGCGCGACAGTTATATGCCCGCCGCACGTGCCGAAGTGGAAGAACTGCAGCAGTTTGCTACCGCACATGGTTTCTATGCCACAATCCAGCCATGGGACTGGAGTTACTATTCCAAGAAACTGAAAAACGAGAAATATGCCATCTCCGATGATGACCTCCGTCCGTATTTCGAGGAAGATGCGGTTATCCAAGGTGTCTTCGGTTTGGCAAAACGCCTCTACGGCATTACTTTCAAAGAGAACAAGAACATCCCCGTTTACAACCCCGAAGTGAAAGCCTACGAGGTGTTTGACGAGAAGGGCAAATACTTGGCTGTTTACTATGCCGACTTCCACCCGCGGGACGGCAAGCGCGGCGGTGCATGGATGAACGATTTTCAGCCGCAATACCGCGACGGAAAAACCGACCACCGTCCGCATATCG
The DNA here is from genome assembly GCA_002452095.1 of Bacteroidales bacterium UBA6828. Classification (GTDB taxonomy): domain Bacteria; phylum Bacteroidota; class Bacteroidia; order Bacteroidales; family Paludibacteraceae; genus Colicola. Next base: position 32,134 of record DKEG01000029.1, read on the forward strand.
TCAACGTAATGAACTTTACCCGCCCCACAGCCGACAAACCGGCTCTGTTCACATACGACGAGGTGGAGACTTTCCTCCACGAGTTCGGACACGGCTTGCATGGTATGCTCACCCGCTGCCAATACTCGGCTCTGTCGGGTACCAGTGTACCGCGCGACTTTGTGGAGTTGCCTTCGCAGTTCAACGAGAACTTCCTCGGCGAGAAAGAGTTCCTCGACACCTTTGCCAAGCACTATCAGACCGGCGAGAAGATGCCGCAGGAACTGATTGACAAGATCAAGGCTTCCAACAACTACCATGCAGCGTATGCCTGCGTACGCCAACTCTCATTCGGCTACCTCGATATGGCTTGGCATACGCTTACCAAGCCTTTCACCGTACCTGCCGACCTGACCACCGAGGAGGCGGTTATCAAGTTCGGCAACGACGCTATGGAACAGGTGCGCGTAGTACCCAACGTATGCGGCACACAGATGGAGACCGCTTTCACCCATATTTTCTCAGGCGGATACGCAGCAGGCTACTACAGTTACAAATGGTCGGAGTTGCTTGATGCGGACGCATTCTCTGTATTCAAGGCGGCTGCCGAAAAGAAGGGCGGCACGATATTCGACAAGAAGTCGGCGGAACTATTCCGCAAGAACATCCTGGAGCGCGGCGGCACCGAACCCGCAATGGATCTGTACAAACGTTTCCGCGGCGGCGAGCCGACTATCAATGCCCTCCTGGAGCGCGATGGTATCAAGGCTATCACCATCCAATAAACGCACATATCCATACTAAAAAAAGAGGCTGTCTAATGTATGTTAGACAGCCTCTTTTATTGTAATAAATTGATTGTAAAACAGTTAGCGCATTACGCACACATAACTACCTGAAATACAAGCAAAAACCGCCTAATCACATACGAATCACATACGAATCACATACACATAACATAGACCTTATAGCATAAGGTTGGCAGAGTCTATCAAGATGGTTACGGGTCCGTCGTTGACAAAATCCACCTGCATATCCGCACCAAAACGACCGGTCTCCACTTGCAGTCCGTACTCGCTGCGAAGGCGGTTGTTGAAATAATCATAAAGCGATTCCGCCTGTTCAGGGCGTGCGGCTTGGACAAACGACGGACGGTTGCCATGCCGCAGATCGCCATAGAGCGTAAACTGGGAAATGGAGAGTATCGCACCTCCTATGTCTTTGATACTCAAGTTCATCTTGCCTTCCGCATCCTCAAAGACACGCAGTTGCGCCACTTTTTTGGCGATATAGTCGGCATCCTCCTGCGTATCCGTATGCGTAATACCCACCAGAAGCATAAAACCTTTGTCAATATGTCCCACCGTCTTGCCGTCTATCCTGACCGTGGCATTCGTGGTACGTTGTACAATAACTCTCATAACGATTTGTTTTTAACGGGTATAGATCCCTAATTTGGCTACAAAGGTACATACAAAAAATGATATGTCCAAATCGCCCTGCGGACCAACAACTATGGCAACCGCATCAAAATAGTAATGAAACAATGAGAAAAAAATACACTAGTCCTCAAAACGGCCTCTAAATGCCATCAAGAAGACATACATATAGATAGTTCGGCAAAGCCGATAACGACGCGAGACGCGTCGTCTCCATACATAGCATAGTCATACGGTTTGT
>DKEG01000043.1 GCA_002452095.1 Bacteroidales bacterium UBA6828
AAAATTGCATTTGTTATTGGACTGTACACTTGTTTTTTCCGCGTTTGGCAAGGCTATATATTTGCACATTCCATTTTTTTGCTGTACCTTTGCGCTATAAACGAGATTTCTTCCTGTGAGTCAGTACCCCTCGATATTGTTGGAAAATGCTGTCAACCAATTTGCCTCCCTTCCAGGAGTGGGGCGTAGGACGGCATTGCGCTTGGTGTTGCATCTGCTCAAACAGTCTGACAAAGATGTCGAAGCGTTTACGGGGGCTCTGACACGGCTCAAAACGGATGTCCACTATTGTCGTATATGCCACAATATCTCTGACCAAGAGGTTTGCCCGATATGCCAGTCGCACCGCCGTGACAGACAGACCATTTGCGTAGTGGAAAATGTACAGGATGTGATGTCCATAGAGAATACGGGGCAGTATTCGGGGCTGTATCATGTCTTGGGCGGGATTATCTCCCCTATGGACGGGGTTGGTCCAAAAGATATAGAGATCGACTCTCTTATCGCGCGTATCGAACCGGAAGACATACAGGAGGTTATCCTCGCTTTGCCTACCACTATGGAGGGCGATACGACCAACTTTTATATCTACCGCCGTTTGCAGAATGAGGGGTTTGCCACAATGCCAAAAATCAGTCAGATTGCACGCGGTGTGGCGGTAGGAAACGAACTGGAATATGCCGACGAGATAACTCTCGGTCGCTCAATTATCAACCGAATAGATTTTAAAGCCTGATGGAACAAAAGATTGCCCGCCAGTTGAATTGGTATTATTATGGAATGATGATGCTTGCCCTTGTGGCAATGGTAGTAATGTATCTGTTGGTCTCCAAGGGGATGATCGCTGTTATTGATACGATGTCCACTGCAGGCAAAGTGTTGCAGTATATTGTTATCTTTGATGCGCTTATTACTATCCCGTTGGGGCTGTACGGTTTTAAGCGTATGTGCGACAATATCCGCACTATGGATGACGAAAACAGGAAATTCTTGCTTTATCGCCGTTATGCCGCTATTCGCATTGTGCTTGTCAGCAATGCTATGGTGCTTGGTATCATTGCTTTCTATTGGTTGGGGGGCTATCGTTCTATGCTGTGGGTGGCTGCTATTGCGGCTATCAGTTGGTATTTTACCAAACCCACTGCCCGCAAGATCCAAATCGAACTAGCCCCCAAGCAAGACAACGAGGAAACCTACTGATTTCCATCTTTCTATTTTTCTACTATCTTTCTATTATTCTATCATCCTATGACTATCGCTGTTGATTTCGACGGAACCATTGTTACCCACGAGTACCCTCGAATAGGAAAACCGATTCCGTTTGCTATTCAGACTTTGAAGAAATTGCAAGACGAAGACCATCACCAGATTATTTTATGGTCTGTTCGCGAGGGAGAACTACTACAAGAGGCTGTTGACTATTGCAAGTCGCGCGGTTTGGAGTTCTATGCGGTCAATTCCAACTATCCGGAGGAAAACCCTGCTACACGCCCCAACCGCAAACTGACAGCCGACCTGTTTATTGATGATCGCAATCTCGGCGGACTGCCCGACTGGGGGGTGATATACCAGATGATTCATACCGGTAATGCGTTGAAGCCGATTCCACAGGCAGATGCAGAGACTGCTGCTACTAAGAAAGGCTTTTTTGCTAAATTATTTGGAGTATAATGGTGCGGTTGCGTAAATTGGAGCCTTCAGACCTGCCGTTTCTCTACCAATGGGAAAACGATGCTGCCGTGTGGGCGGATAGCGATACCCATAACCCGCTTTCGCAGCAAGATTTGTGCATTTATATCGAAAACACTACGGGCGACATCTATCGGGACGGACAACTGCGCTTGATTATTGAGGATGATATCAATCATACAACGCTCGGCTGTGTCGATTTGTTTGATTTTGATCCCCGCAACCGCAAAGCCGCCATCGGACTATACGTATCGCCTGATGCACGCAGAAGCGGGGTAGGGTATGAGACAATGCAACTATTGGAACAATATGCGTTTGGTATCCTCAATTTGCGGCTGCTCTATGCGGTAATACGCACTTCTAACAGGGCTTGCCTGTCATTATATCGTTTGTTGGGATATGAACAGACAGCCGTATTACCCCAATGGACATTGGAGGGTGATGCCTGTCTGCTGGTAAAATACAACAAATAGCAGAAAAAGCGAAAGAACGCTTGCATAAGTCGGAAAAAAGCAGTACCTTTGCACCCGCTTTCGATGAGAGATACGGAAAGTTGTCTGAGTGGTCGAAAGAGCCACACTCGAAATGTGGTGTACGCATTACGTCGTACCGGGGGTTCGAATCCCTCACTTTCCGCACCAATAAAGCCCAACTGCTCGGTTGGGCTTTATTATTAGTATATGCTACTCTGTAGTATTTGGGGTATTTTGCACTTCAGGTTCGCCCATCAGTGCAACGAGGTTGTCCCAACGGACAATGGCATCGTGTCCGTATTTCCATATCTGTTGGCGTATTTTTTTTATATCCACAGTCTCTCCGATATGACCTTTTGAATAGAACTTGTCGGCATAGCAGACTATCTTTTCTTCCAACGATACCGGACAGTAATCGCGAACCGGAATAGGTAATTGTTCGCGTATTACTTGCTCTATGGTAATTCCCGTTCCGGTATGGCGTTCTGCTACCAAGGCGTGTTTGGGCAATCCCTCTTTACGGAGCAGTTCCGCCCCTAAATACCCATGCTCTATATAAGCGTGTGTGCCTACGCAGAATATCTTCGGTGCATTGCAATAGATGATGCCTATATCATGCAGCATAGCAGCCTCTTCTACAAAATCTCTGTCCACTTCTCCGCTTGCCGTCCATTCCGGATGTGCGTCCACAATACGCAATGCACGGTCGCGCACTTGCATACTATGTGCCAATAGTATATTTTGCAGTTCCGGCGAAGTGGCGTAGTATTTGTCTATCAGCGTGCGATAATCAACCATAGTCTTTTTATTTCAGTCCGTTCAGTAGCGCACGGGCGTCCATACGTTTTTTCCCCGGCAGTTGTAACTCCAATATACGTACATAACCGTCAGCGCAAGGGACGACAATATCTTTGTCGCTTGGGGCGGCACATGGCTCCACACGATAAACCTTTACATTCTCATACTCTTTCCCGTGAATAACCAGATTGCACCAGGCGGCAGGGTAGGGACTCAGTCCGCGTACGAAATTGTGTATTTCTCCTGCTGTTCTACCGAAGTCTATTTCGCACGTTTCTTTGAAAATCTTCGGTGCGGGACGCAGATTGCTCGTTTCTGTTTGCGGGATAGTCGGTACAATCACACCTCTGTTTTCGCAATCGATAATCAGATCCACCGTCTTCAGCACTAAGTCTCTGCCCAGGAGCATAAGCCGGTCGTGTACACTGCCCACATTCTCGTCTTCGCCTATCGGCATACGCTCCTGCAGTATGATGTTGCCTGTATCAATTTCGTGTTTGAGCATAAAGGTGGTAGCCCCGGTCTCCTTGTCGCCGTTGATAACCGCCCAGTTCAGCGGGGCTGCTCCGCGGTATTGGGGCAGTAGAGCCGCATGCAGGTTGAATGTCCCAAGGCGCGGCATTGCCCATACCGCTTCCGGAAGCATACGGAATGCAACCACTATTTGCAAATCTGCGTGATAGGATTTCAGTTGCTCTAAAAATACGGGGTCTTTCAGTTTCTCGGGTTGCAGAATAGGCAAGCCAGCCTCCAAGGCATATTGTTTTACGGCGGAATACCGGATCCGGTGTCCCCGTCCCGCCGGTTTGTCAGGCATAGTAACCACAGCCACTACATTGTAACCGCCCTCCACCAATGCTCGCAGGCTTTCTACGGCAAATTCGGGCGTACCCATATAGATAATGCGTAAATCTTCTTTTGTCATAATATAGTATCTGTCAAAGGATTAGCAGGAATATCCACCGTTTTGCCTGCATCAAAAATCCCGAATACGGTAGAACCCGAACCGGACATAGATGCGTAAACGGCTCCTGCATCCAATAATTGTTGTTTCAGACGGGCAATCTCGGGATGAAGTGGAAAAATGGTTTGTTCAAAATCATTCACCAACACATCACGTATATCCTCTATCGGTTTGCCGGAAACTAATGCCTGTCGTATCTCGCCTGCGTGTTCCGGATGTAGCGTAATACCTGAGTATGCTTCGCGTGTGGAGACCCCGCAATCGGGCTTGTATAGTACTAATCGCATACCTCGCAGCGAAAAATCCGTCTCCGTTAATTCATCACCGATACCTTCGGCATAGCACGGGGTGTTGTATATGAAAAACGGGCAATCTGCCCCGAGTGTGCGTACTTCTTCTGCTAGCGCCGCTTTGCTCAATTCCAACTGATACAATTCGTTGAGTGCCAACGCCGTATGGGCAGCATCGCTGCTTCCGCCGCCAAGCCCTGCGCCGAATGGTATGTTCTTGCGGAAACGAATAGCAACATCTCCTATCTGCGGATAGTGTTCTCGCATTTGCCGGTAGCAACGCACTATCAGGTTCTTTTCCGGCGGGCAATCCACAGCAATACCCTCTTGCGCAAAAGAAAACGCACCCGCAGGATGTATCTCCAATTCGTCGTGCAGCGCATAAACGGGGTAGAACAGGGTCTCCAAGTTATGATACCCATCCCTGCGTTTGCCCACTATGCGCAATCCTATATTTATTTTGCAATTAGGATATAACAACATTATTCATTGTGCATTATACATTGTTTACACGGTGTCCATAAACGACCGTTGCACTTTGTTGAAAACCACGATTCCGATGGTGAGCAGCACGATCATAAAGCAGAAACTGTACCCGAGCATCCACCATTCGTGGCAACCGACACCTAACATTCCGTATTTGAAAAACTCCACAATACCTGTCAGCGGGTTCAATTGCATAACAAACAGCAACTTAGGATTGGTAATAGTGGAGAGAGGGTAGATAACCGGCGTTGCGTACATCCACAGGCTGACAAAAAAACTGAGCAGCAACTGCAAATCGCGGTACTTGGTAGTCATACTCGAGAAAAGAATACCAAAGCCCAATGCCAACCCCGCCAGCATCATTACCAAAACGGGGATAAGCAAAGCATACCAATTGGTGTGAATGGGTGCGTCCGTAAAAATCATATAGTATGCATACACGCACAGAAACAACCCGAATTGTATGCCGAAACGTACCAGATTGCTGATGACATCGCTCAGCGGGGTAATAAGACGCGGGAAATAGACTTTCCCAAAAATACCGGCGTTATTGACAAATGTATTGCTGGTCTTGGTCAGGCAATCCGAGAAATACTGCCAGAAACTGATACCTGCCAGGTAGAAAAGCGGTTGTGGCAATCCGTCCGTTGATATTTTGGCAATACCGCCAAACACCACCATATACATAACTGTGGTCATTAATGGTTGTATCAGGTACCAGAGCGGACCTAATATGGTTTGCTTGTATTGGGTGATGATATTGCGCTTTACAAAGAGTATCATCAAGTCTCTGTATCGCCAAATCTCCTTAAAATCAACGCTTAACAATTTGTCTTTCGGCTTGATGACTGTAGTCCATTGTCCTGATGTGTCCATATAGTTTGTACTAACTCTTTATATATTGTAATTTGCTGCAAAGTTACAATAAAAAAATCATATACACAAGCCCCTAACAATCTCTCCTCTGCCGGTAATAGTGTATGCATCACATCATATATTGGTGCGTCAATTCAATAGCACCATACCGATGCAAATAGCGATAGGATACCGCCTCGGAAATCTTGAGCGGACGTGCAAACGCACTTGTCGGCAAGATGTCCCTGATATTTGTCATAAATCCAATAAGTGAATAACACTGCCTATATTCTATCCTATGCGCATCCTATGCGCATCCTATAACAAATCAGGCTTTGTCTTTGATAGAGTCGAAGCCCTGACCGAATACACCGCGCACCTTACTTTGGCTCACAAAGGCATCGGGGTCAATAGAGCGGACAAGACGGAAAATCTTTGCTGACTCGTGCTGGCGAGCGATACAGGTGATGACCTTGGTAGGTTGCTTGGAATAGCCGCCTTCCGCTTCGAGGAACGTAACCCCACGGGGTACCTGCGTCATAATGGCTTCGGCTATCTCGTTGTATTTCTTGGAGAAAATGAAGAACTGCACCGACTGGCGCATACGGTTCATCACCCAATCGACCGCCGAAGAGTACATAAACGTATAACAGAGACCGAACAGCACCTTCTCCACACTGCGCACATCGGGCAGGAAATAAGCGCAGAGAATGATGACTATATCGCACGTAAGCAGCACGCGTCCCATAGGCAGGTGGTGGTACTTGTTGACAATCATAGCGATGATGTCTGTGCCGCCTGTGGAACCATTATTAAGGAACAAAATGCCCAAGAATGATCCTACACAGAGACCTCCCAAAATAACGCCCATAAACGGGTCGGACACTATCGGTTCGGAGGCAATAGGCACTAATTTGAGCCAAACAGTGAGCCAAAAAACGCCATAAACCGTTCGTACACAATACCGCCAACCGATGGTGAACGCTGCAATAGCAAGCAGTATCAAGTTGAGTACCAGCGAACTCAGCCATATAGGTATGAGCGTACCCGTGGCGAAATAGATAATCTCGCACAAACCGGTGAGACCCCCTCCGACAATGGTATGCGGTACGAGAATCTGATTGACCGACAGCGCATACGGGATAGTGCAGACGGCTATCATAAAATACTCCTTGATAGCAATCAGCGGTTTCATACGCTGATACTGCTGGAGGTGCTCTTTGAGTTGTTCACTCGGTTTCATTTGCAATTAACAAGTAATAATTAACAATTAACATGCAGAGTAATGTGCTATCCACAGGACATCCACAGGACATCCACCCGACTTTGCAATTATGAATTAGGAATGAGGAATTATGAATTTAATGTGCTATCCTCAGGGTAGCGACAAAGAAAGAACTATGCCTAATTATTGATACTTTGCCACGAGGTTGCGGTCGCCAAAACCATTGTCCACACGACTGACAGGAATCCAGAACTTGTTTTCCGCCACCCAGTCGGTCGGATAGGCTGCCTTGCAACGCGAATAAGAATGATTCCATTCGTCGGCAACTACTTCGTACTCGGGGTGCGGCGCATTAACCAACACATTATCTTTTGGTTCCTCTTCACCACGCTCTATCTCGCGGATCTCCTCGCGGATAGTAAGCAGGGCATCGATGAAACGGTCTATTTCCTGCAATGATTCCGATTCGGTCGGCTCAATCATCAGCGTGCCATGGACAGGGAAAGAGAGGGTAGGCGCATGATAGCCGAAATCCATCAAACGCTTGGCGATGTCCGACTCGGTGATACCGATAGCGTGGAACTGACGGCAGTCGAGAATCAACTCATGTCCTACACGCCCGCGCGTACCTGTATATACAACACCATAGGCATCACGCAGTTTGGCAGCCATATAGTTGGCACTCAAGATAGCCGCTGCGGTAGCCGCACGCAGTCCTTCGGTGCCCATCATAGCGATGTAACTGTAACTGATGAGTGCCATATTGGCGTTGCCGTACAACGCCGACGAAACACGGTTGTGGTCAGCAGTAGGCATAGATGGCACGAGATGCTCCGCACAGCAGATAGCCCCGACACCGGGACCGCCACCGCCGTGAGGACTGGCAAAGGACTTGTGCAGGTTCAGGTGGCACACATCGGCACCGATGAAAGCAGGGTTGGTATAACCGATTTGGGCATTCATATTGGCTCCGTCCATATAGACCTGTCCACCGTTGTCGTGAATGATTTGGCACATCTTGCGAATAGCCATCTCGAAGATACCATGCGTGGAGGGGTAGGTAATCATACAGCCCGCCAGCACGTCTTTGTTCTGCTCGGCTTTCTCGCGCCAGTCGGCAAGGTCGGTGTTGCCCTGCTCATCGCATTTGACTACCACCGGTACGAAACCCGCCTGTACGCACGAAGCGGGGTTGGTACCATGCGCGGAAGCGGGAATAAGCAGCACATTGCGTTGCGCCTGACCTGATTTTTGCAAGAAATCGCGAATGGTAATCAATCCGGTATATTCGCCTGCGGCACCCGAGGTTGGTTGCAAGTTGCAAGCCGCAAAGCCCGTGATGGCGCAGAGTTGCTTCTCCAGTTCGTCCAACACCTCGCGGAAACCCTCCGTTTGATCGGCGGGAGCGAGCGGGTGGACAGCCGTAAAACCTGGCCATGTGATGGGGGTCATCGCTGTGGCAGGGTTGAGTTTCATAGTACACGAACCGAGCGGAATCATCGAGTGGGTAAGACTGATGTCCTTGCGGTCGAGACGCTTGATGTAGCGCATCATTTCGGTCTCGGTGTGATATTTTTTGAATACATCGGCACGCAGATAATCCACCTCGCGGATACGGCTCTCGTCTATAGACCACAATCCTTTGAAAGCACTCTCGCTTTCCTCGTACTGCGGCATATTGCCGCTTGCCTCAGCAAATAGTTCGATGAGGTCGTTCATATCGTCGAGGGTAACGGTCTCGTCCAACGAGATACCCACCCAGCCTGCAGGGGCGTAATAGAGATTAATTCCCAATGCTTCGGCTTTCTCTTTGAGTTGTGTCTGCCAGTTGGCGTTCTCGCAGGCAGTAATCTTCAGTGTATCAAAGAACTCCGTATTCTCCTGTTGGTAGCCGTACGCCTGAATCATCTCGTTGAGATAGGTGGTCTTGGAGTGAATCCCCTCGGCTATCTCGCGTATGCCCTCTGCACCGTGATAGACAGCATAGAAACCCGCCATCATAGCACAAAGCGCCTCGGCGGTACAGATATTGGAGGTGGCTTTCTCACGCTTGATATGCTGCTCGCGGGTTTGGAGAGCCAAACGGTAAGCGGGGTGTTCGTAAGTATCCTTGCTAAGCCCGATAATACGCCCGGGCAGGTCGCGTTTGTACTCGTCGCGCGTAGCCATATAGCCTGCCGTAGGTCCGCCAAAGCCCATCGGAAGACCGAACCGCTGCGCCGTACCGCATACGATGTCGGCATCAAGCGGACGCAACAGTGCCAATGCCATCATGTCTGCCACGACAGCCACCTTCAGCCCCGTGGCGTGGCAGTCTTCGATCCAACCGGTATAATCCTCAATGGCTCCGTCAGCATTAGGCAACTGGGCTATAGCACCGAAATAGTCGGCAGTTGGTTCGAAATCGGCATAGCGACCGATGACCAGTTCAATCCCCTGTCCGGCTGCGCGTGTCTGCATAACACTCAAAGTATTTGGGAAAATCTTTTCGTCCACAAATACCTTGCACACCCCGTTCTTCACCTGCTCGCGCGAACGCAGGTTGCGCATCATCGTAACCGCCTCGGCAGCCGAAGTGGCTTCATCAAGCAGCGAACAGTTCGCCAAAGGCAGCCCTGTCAGGTCGGAAATCATAGTTTGAAAATTGAACAATGCCTCCAAACGCCCTTGGCTCACCTCTGCCTGATAGGGTGTGTAGGAAGTGTACCAAACAGGGTTCTCCAACACATTGCGGCGGATAACCGATGGGGTAATGGTTCCGTACCAACCACGACCGATGTAACTGCGGTTAAGCACATTATTCTGCGCTGAAGCATTAAGCGAGTCAAGCATCTGTTGCTCTGTCAGCGGTTTGGGCAACTCAATCGGTTTCTTGAGCAGAATGTCTTCGGGCATTGTTTCCGCTATCAATTGCTCCACCGATTCGACACCAATCACTTTGAGCATCTGTTGCTCGTCTTGCTCACTGAGACCGATGTGTCTCTGTTTGAGGTAGTTCACTTTCACGACAAAAATGATTTATAGAGGGTTAATTGTTTCTTGGTTTAATTCTTTGCCCTTGTGGGCAAGAAATCCAACTAAATCTGTGTCTTTTCTTCCATAAATTACCATAAATCTTAGTCGCCTACGGCGGCAATGTATGCAATTATGTTTATGCGAATAGACATTGGTTTATAAACGCACAAAGGTACTATATTTCCGCGGAATGTGCAAGATTTTATGTTGAAAAACATATATTTCGCTTGCAAAACGCAGAAAACACTTGCACAATCCGCCGAAATACGTTATCTTTGCAATCGAAACATTTTTTACGATCGAAACACTTAGAAACAACGTAATGAAGAAGAAAGAGGAAGCGTACGCAAAGATGTGGGAACTGAACCCGATTTGGGAAATTCTCACCGATGATGAAAAAGAATGGGTCAGCGAGCAGGCAGAGATTGTCAACTACAAGAAAAACGAACTGATCCATAGCGAAGGTGATGTAGCGGGCTATATGTGGATGCTGATCAGCGGTCGCGTACGTATATATAAGGAGGGTATCGGACAGCGTGCACAGATCATCCGCTTGCTCAAACCATACGATATGTTCGGCTATCGTGCCGTTATCGGCGAAGACCGTTTTACCTCCTGCGCCAGTGCTTTCGAACCGTGTACGACCTATCGGGTTCCTGCTTCTGTTTTTCTTGCTTTGTTGCGCCGGAACAGCGAGTTTTGCTATCAAGTGATGGTGGCGATGGCACGCGACCTGGCGGTTGCCGAACTGCAGACGATCAACCTGACCCAAAAACATATCCGCGGACGTCTGGCAGAGTCGCTGCTTACGCTTAAAAACAACTATGGGCTGGACGAAGACGGCTGTACGCTCTCAATGTATATGAGCCGTGAAGACCTTGCCAATATGAGCAATATGACCACAAGCAACGCCATACGCACCCTCAGCCAGTTTGCGCAAGAAGGGCTGATCAGCGTGGACGGACGCAAGATCAAACTCCTCAATGAAGAAGAAGTGAAGAAAATATCCCGACTCGGATAATATAATTATGAATGAGGAATGAGGAATTATGAATGGTTTCTCGTTCTTTTTTCTCTTTTACTGCTATGGGCGACCTTTGGGGTAGTCATTCTTAATCCTTATTTTCTAATGTCATCTTTAGCAGAATATATAGAGCAGTCTATTCTTCCCCGCTATGTGGCTTTTGACAAGGGACACCAGCGAGATCACGCCGAGAGTGTGATTGCAGAAAGTGTCAAACTCGCCAGAGAGCATCAGGCTGATACGGATATGGCATATACGATTGCCGCCTATCACGACCTTGGTCTGTCGGTTGACAGGGAATTTCACCATATCCATTCGGGCGAAATACTATTGGCAGACCAGCACTTGCGTGAGTGGTTTACAGAGGAACAACTGCTCATAATGCGCGATGCCGTCGAAGATCATCGTGCGAGCAGCAAATATCCTCCTCGCACCATATATGGAGCCATTGTAGCAGAGGCAGATAGGCAATTGGAGCCGGAGACCGTGATTCGGCGTACACTTCAATACGGATTCAAACTCAATCCCACTGCTGATTTTGAATGGCAGTTCGTCCGTATGTGCGAACATTTGCAAAATAAATATGCCGAGGGTGGGTATATGCACCTTTGGCTTAACTCGGAGCGCAATATGCAAAATCTGCGCTCTCTTCGCAATCTCATTTCCAATCCTGTTCTTTTGCGTGCCACTGCTTTCCGCTTGTGGCAGGATTTGCATTGATTTGTATAGGTTGGATTATTTTTTGTGCTATGTTTTTCACATAGTGCAGGAAGAGTTATGCACTTTTATAAACTATATTTGCTTAATCAAAAATAATGTTGTAACTTTGCAGCGCAAAGTTGCCAAGGGCGGCTTTGCGGCTGTGTCGGATACGGCATAGCAGACATAAATAAGAAGCGTTTGTATAAATCCTTCACCTGAAAATCGCCAATTTTCATTGTCTTCGAAGGATACAACTCGGACGCCGCGTATGGCTTATGCCCTCATTGGGTGTAGGCGTGCGTGGGTAGTTGTATATTCGAAGACAGGTGTTTGGCGATACCTCAGGTGAGTATGCAATCTCCCACGCTTGTTTTTATATGTACTCCTCATCGGGAGAGTGAGGATAAAGTTATTAAAGTTATGTCTAATTTCAAAGAAAATCTGCGCCCGTGTGTGTTTACATTAGAAGGGTGCGACTTGCTCGGTTATGCCAAACAAGGGCTGTGTGAGTATGACAACGATGAGCAGCGAGAGAATGCTACCTGTCAAAGAAAGGGGTTGTTCCATACTTGGGGAACGGAACTGCACCCTCAAACAGAAGACGGAAAAATCCTGTCTTGTGGTATTGTAGAAGATACTGCCGATGGAAAAATCTATCGTGTTAACCCCGAAAATATCCAATTTACTGACAATTAAAATGTGGTTCTTATGAAAAAGATTTTATTTTGCGTCTTAGGTATTGCGCTAATGACATTTATTGGTTGTACTAAAGATGAACCGTTACCCGATGCGGACAAAGATGTTACTATTGTGGATGATGACATAGATCCTAATAGGAGTACGAATGTGACCATTTATAGTCGTGCTTATGATTGGGAAACTATGAACCGTTATTGCAGGATCTATATTGATAATATCTCTATTTATAACGAAAGGGATGTAGAGGTTGGCACCGGTGCATATGTAGGAGACTACTTGGTTCCATATAATGGCAGTATTGTGATTACATATCATGCTGAATATGATGGTGATTACGTTTCAGAAAAGAAAACTGTTAGATACCAAATGGGTACAAGCAAACAAATGTACATTTTGATATATTGTTACTGGCCGGGTGGTGATGAACCCCGTGAGTTGTATTCCCAAGTAACAAATGGTAAGGCGGAATAAAGAATTTCCTATTGTCGTCCCAATAGAATAAAAAGACAGCGGCTTTCATTGTGAGAGTCGCTGTTCTTTTGTGTATAGTTTGTCTTATTTGTACTTTTTGGCGCAGGAGGGGCAGGTGCCTTTGATGACAAAGGAGATGGAGTGGGGGATGAAGCCGGTGGGGAGGTCGATGTGAGGGATGGGGGTGTCCTCCAAGCAAAAGGATTGTTGGCAGGTCTCGCAATAGAAATGGAGATGACCGTCGGTGTGGTTGCACTCGCCATCGTGGTGGTGGCAGAGTTCGTAGTGGACAATACCGCGTCCGTCCTCAAAAGCATGCACCACATCGTTTTCCTCAAAGAGCGTGAGGACACGGAAAATACTCGATTTGTCCAAATTGAGCATTTCGTTCTCCAAGTCTTTGAGACTCACAGGGCGGTTGAGTTGTACCAAGGTGCTATAGACCAAGATACGATTGACCGTCGGTTTGACCGACTTATGCTCCAAGTAGTGTATGATGGTTTGAGTGTCCATTGTAGTTATCCTTTTTTACTCCATAAATGTCCGTTAAAACATTATTCGGTCTAATTTTTAGTTAATTATCGTTATTTTTTCATTAGTTGCTCCTAAAAGAATTAGATTGCATACAGATGGCGCATAGCAGCCTTTGCCGCTCAGGCACGCTTGGGGTGCTTCGAGTTGTAGGTCGTCCGCAGGAGTTCCTTGCTCTCGCGGGTGTAGGTCTGACGCTGTTGCACACCCTCTTTCTTGGCAATACGGTTGCAATCATCTATCAACTTTCTTGTACAATGGGCATTAATGGAACCCCGCACAAATTGTCCTTCCGGCTGATATTCTATGAAACAGCATTCGTCGCTTTGTTCTTCGTCCATTGCCGTCTGCTCCTGCACTATATATTCCTCATACGGTCATATCTATTCTATGTTTTTGCCAATTTTCTCTATTTTTTATTCCACACACTAACTATTACCAAAACTTGTTGGTCTCCGGATTATATTCAAATCCTGCAGCCGCTAATTTGTTGGTCAGGGTGGCTTTGTCAATATCCAAACCCTCACATAGTGCATCTAGAGTTGAGTATTCATCTCGCAGTTTCATATTGATGACACTCAACAAAATCATCGGGTCATTTGGCAGTTCCATATCTGTTTCTTGTTTTGTTGCGCAAAGTTACAACATTTTTCTTATCCTCACAAATATAACAACCGTGGAATATTGTTGTAGAAATATGAATTGCAATTTACACAAAATACTTGTGTATTTTACAAGTGTGTAAGCGTAATAATTCACAGTAAATTCATATATTTCACAATATGTATATTTGCGTGATTGTTATTTGTGAATATACACAAATGAACATTTTGTGTATCTGTGGAACATTTTCTATACTCGTTATTTTTTGTGTATTAGTATGTTGTTTGTATATAATTGTCAGTATATCAACAAATATGGATTTTACATAAAGTATCACTATGTATTATTAAGTAGTATTTATGCGTTTATGTTACATATTGTATAAATCGCATATTATAAATTATATATATGATTAATTATCAATATATTATAGTTTTTATTTGATGTATATGTTTAATAATGACAATGTTATTATGTGTGGAGTTTTATTTGTATACTCTTGTGCAATTTACAAATGTGAATTTATTAAGATGTAGCATTGTGAATACTTGCACAAAATATACAATTTGTAGATGTGAAAAAATTTTCGTATCTTTGCAGCACAATACACAGATGACAGGTTGCATATTTATGTTCTAAATCCGTGAGAATCGCATATTTGAAAACAATGTAGGATAATTTCACAAAATATCTAAATGTCGTTTTAATAAAATCGTCATATATATGAGTAATACAACAACAGAGCGTGAACGGTTGCTAAAACTGATGCAAACAGAAGGAATGAATGCCAAGCAGTTTGCAGTCGAAGTCGGTATTCAGGCGGGAACCATCAGCAATATAGTAAATGGCAGGAATAAGCCCTCTTTGGAAGTGATGCAAAAAGTTTTGCACCGTTTCCGTACAATCCAATCGGATTGGCTGATTTTGGGGTCGGGGTCTATGTATCGTCCTGTCGGCGAGCAACCTAATATGACTTTGTTTGATGACCAACCTGTAGAACCCGCGCTGGTCCCGCCAATAAAAGAAGAAACTCTGCAAACAACTGCTATTCCTACACCTAATAATCCTCCATCAGATGCCCAGCCGCCCGCTAAAGAAACGCTTTCTTTTTCTCAACAAACAGAAAATGCTCCTGCGAAAAAAGTAGAAAAGATTGTTATTTTTTATTCCGACGGCACATACGAATATTTTACCCATTAAAATATGAGAACCAAAGAGGCTGGCTAACAAGTTAGGCAACTTCTTTCCAATGTTGTTTTTTCGTAAAATTAGGTCTATGGGGCAAATTGCAGACAGGAAGAGGGCTTCATAGCCGATGAATAGGGCGTTACAGACGATTCAAAAGGTCTAGATTAAAAATCGACGTTAGAATCGCTCTATGGGGCATTTTGTAGGCTGATTTCTTTGTATTTTGCTGATATATAGTATCTTTACGGCATTCAAAATCCCTAAAAATGTCGCAAATGAACAAGAAAAAGTACCCTCTGTGCGGGGCTGTCAAAACAAAGTAAAATGATGTACACGCAAAGGCGTGCAATGTACAAATGTCGGATGAACCGAAAAAAATACCAATTTGGTATATATATAGAAAAATACTATATCAGTGCTACGTCAATAACCTGTTGTATATTGCGCACATAATGGAAAGTGAGACCTTTCAGGTAAATTTCGGGGATTTCGAGAACGTCCTTGCGATTGTCTTCGCAAAGAACTAAATCGGTTATACCTGCCCTTTTGGCAGCAAGGATTTTCTCTTTCACTCCCCCGATAGGCAGCACTTTCCCCCTTAATGTCATCTCTCCGGTCATAGCAATACGCGGTCGCACTTTCCTGCCAGTAAAAGCACTAACGAGAGCAGTCGTCATCGTGATACCTGCGCTAGGACCATCTTTCGGAATGGCTCCTTCCGGCACATGTATATGTACGGAATGGGTCTCTATATCTTTCTGTTTAATACCGAATAGGGTTGCATGTGCTTTGAGGTAGCCCATCGCAATGGTTGCCGACTCTTTCATCACCTCTCCCAAATTGCCGGTAAGGGTTAGGGTAGGCGTCTTCGAAGGAGACAACGAAGCCTCTATAAAAAGAATCTCGCCCCCTACTTGCGTCCATGCCAAACCCGTAACAACACCTGTATATTTATTGTTCTCCCAACTATCGCGGCTATATCTCGGTTGCCCCAAATAAGCAATCAAATCATCGCGCGTAAGGGACACATTATATTTTTCGTTGAGAGCAATCTTGGTATCCACTTTCCGGCAAATGGCAGCAATCTGCCGATCCAAAGAGCGTACACCCGATTCACGCGTATAATCGTCAATAATGTGTACAATTATCTCTTTTTTGAAACGTAGTTGTGAGGAACGCAACCCATGATTTTCTAACTCTTTGGGGATAAGATGACGCTTAGCAATTTCCTCTTTTTCTTCCAGCAAATACCCCGTCATCTCTATCAATTCCATACGATCCAATAACGGACGCGGAATGGTATCGAGCGTATTGGCAGTAGCGACAAAAAGTACCTTACTTAGGTCATAATCCACACCCAAGAAATTGTCGTGGAAAGTGCTATTCTGCTCAGGGTCAAGCACTTCCAACAATGCAGAAGTAGGATCACCCTTGTAGTCCGCACCTATCTTGTCTATCTCATCTAATACAAAAACAGGATTGCTTGTTTGCACTTTGCGCAGATTTTCAATAATACGTCCGGGCATAGCACCTATATACGTGCGCCTATGCCCCCTTATTTCCGATTCATCGTGCAATCCGCCCAACGAGATACGCGCATACTTGCGCCCAAGAGCCGTAGCAATAGACCTTCCCAGACTCGTCTTACCAACGCCAGGAGGACCATACAGACAGAGAATAGGCGAACTAATCTTGTGTGCTTCTTTCTCTTTTTCGCTACGCAAATCCAACAGCCGTTGCACTGCCAGATACTCGATAATGCGCTCCTTCACTTTCTCCATACCATAATGCTCATTGTCAAGTACCTCTTTGGCATGTACAATATCGTAATTGTCCACAGAATACTCGTTCCAAGGCAAATCGAGCATCGTCTCAAGATAGTTTTGCTGTGTGGAATACTCCGGCGAATGAGTAGGCATCCGTTGCAGTTTATGCAATTCGTTATCAAAAACAGACCGCACGTTATCCGACCAATGTCTTTTATCCGCCCGCGCCTGCATCTCACAGATTATCTGCTCATCGGTGTCTCCTAACTCACGTTGAATCGTCTCCATCTGCTGATGGAGATAGAACTCGCGCTGCTGCTTGTCCAATTCCTCTTTGGTTTTTTTGCTTATATCCGCTTTCATCCGCAGCATTTCCAACTCTTCGTGCAAAATCGCCAGCAGGTTAATCGCACGCTCATAGATGGAGTCAATTTGTAGCAATCGTTGTTTTTCTTCGATTTTTATATCGAAGTTGGTGCACACATAATTGACGAGAGTAGGGGGATTCTCGATGCTTTTGAGCGTCATACTGGCCTCTGACGGAACATTGTCGGTATTCTTCAGTATTTGCGCCGCCTCGTCTTTGATACTGCTTGCCAGAGCCAGAAACTCTTTGTCGCTTTTTTCGGGGAAAATCTCCTCTTTGCGCTTGATGCGTGCACGCAATCCGTTGCGCGAAGGTAAGAATTCCTCCACTTCTATACGCGCTACACCTTCGAGTATTACCATCAGCGTACCGCTCTGTAATTCAATAGTTTGAATAACCCGTGCAGCTGCACCGAGCACGTACAGATCGTTTTCTTTCGGCTCTTGCACATCGCGCTCTTTTTGGCAGCAAACGGCAAGTAGTTTTTCCTGTTTGTATGCATTGTTTACCAGTTTCAGCGATTTGGGACGCCCCACGGCCACTGGCATCAGCACACCGGGAAACAGCACCATATTGCGCAGCGGCAACACATCCAGAATATCAGCGTCTTTGAGCGATACATTCTGTACATCGTCATACCCGCGCACTATGGAAACGATACGGTTTTTCCCGTCTCCATTCTGTTCGCTATCACTATTATCTAATGTATAAATCATCACCTTCTGTCATTTAAGCATTATAAAGTAGGTATCCTCTAAAATATATCTATTTTACATAATTCACATTATGCTACATTAACCTACGGAGACTCCGGGGGCGGTTTTGCGGATGAGGTTTTTGAGAACATCACCGGGACCGAACTCGTAGAAAGCGATATTGCCTGCTGGTGTCATCTCTTTTTTCTCTTTTTTCTCTTTCTCTTGGTCTTGGTCTTGGTCTGCTGATACCATATTTTTTACAGATTGCGTCCAGAGCACGGGCGATGTGAGTTGCAAGAGCAGATTCTGACGGATTTGCTCCGGTTCGGTGTGCGGCTGTGCGTCCACGTTCTGATAAATCGGACAAAACGGTTTGTGAAAATCTGTTTTCAAAATGGCAGCCTGCAGTTCCTCGGCTGCGGGTTGCATAAGCGGTGAATGGAAGGCGCCGCCTACCTGCAGACGCAAAGCACGCTTGGCCCCATTGGCTTTCATCAGTTCGCAAGCCTTTTCGACCCCACTAACTGTACCCGAAATAACCACCTGTCCAGGGCAGTTGAAATTGGCAGCCACTACCACATCATCGGTAATCTGCTTGCATAGTTCCGCCACTTTTTCGTCCTCCAACCCTAAAACAGCCGCCATTGTACCCGCCTGCATTTCACATGCCTGTTGCATAGCGTGAGCACGATGACTGACCAGTAATAGCGCATCTTCAAAACGAAGCGTACCACAAGCAACCAATGCGGAATACTCGCCAAGGCTGTGCCCCGCCACCATATCGGGTTTCTCTGTTGTCATCAGGCGTGAAGCCACTACGGAATGGAGAAAAACTGCGGGTTGAGTAACTGCAGTCTGCTTGAGGTCATCGGCAGTACCATCAAACATAATATCGGTAAGGCGAAAACCTAATAATCGGTTCGCCATTTCGCACATCTCGCGTGCTTCGGGATAGACATCGTACAAGTCTTTGCACATACCAGTAAACTGCGCTCCCTGTCCGGGAAAAACAAATGCTTTCATCATCTTATATTCAAACTTTTCTTTCAATACGGTGCAAAATTACATAAAATATTGCGATTATACAATATCGGCATATAAAATCCGGCGTATAGGTCATTTTGCAGGCTGAAATTTGCCCCATAGACCCAAAAGAAACAACGACTTGGTGCCAACTCCTGTGTAAACATCGGCAAAGATGGTATTATCTACCGTGTATCTACCGTATATCTACCGTGTATCTACCGTGTATGTACCGTAGTTGGTAGCAACGGGGCATAAGGATGTCTTGTCCTAAATAAGGTTGACTATTTTTGTCGTTAGTACGGCAGGGCAACCGCATCAAA